>NZ_JBFUHY010000048.1:0-37001 GCF_056402155.1 Pseudomonas sp. P4_C1 | reverse complement strand
GGATTAACGGCATCAGCAACGATGTGAAAGACGTCCTGCAGGAGTACATCGTCGCGCAGCGTAGGCGTGGATTGATCCACGGCGTACGGATGCTCTGCACAAATCCTGGCAACATCGCCAGCCTTGAGGATCTTCGAGGCATCGAAACCTTTGAAGAAAGCCCTGACGTAATCGTTCACCGGGTTGCAAAGCAGCTCTTGCGGGGTACCGATCTGTACTACCCGGCCACCCTCCATGATCGCAATGCGATGGCCGATGCGAATCGCCTCGTCAATGTCATGGGAGATGAAGATGATGGTGCGATGCTGTTCTGCCTGCAGGCGGATCAGTTCGCCCTGCATTTCGTGGCGAATCAACGGGTCAAGAGCCGAGAAGGCTTCGTCCATTAGCAGGATGGCTGGGTCGTTAGCCAGCGCTCGGGCCAGGCCTACCCGCTGTTGCATACCGCCGGACAGTTGGTGCGGATAGCTGTAGGCGTGGCCATCGAGCCCTACCTGTTTAAGTGCCTCGAGTGCACGTTTATGCCGTTCACTTTCCACGACACCCGAGATTTCCAGACCGAAAGCAACGTTGTCGATCACACTCATGTGGGGCATCAGGGCAAACGACTGAAAAACCATGCTCATGTCTTTGCGACGAACGCTGAGAAGATCAGCATCCGACAGACCGGTAATTTCCTGTCCGTTAAGATGGATTGTTCCGCAGGTTGGCTCGATCAGTCGATTGAACAAGCGGACCATCGTCGACTTCCCGGAACCGGAAAGCCCCATGATGACGAAAATCTCTCCGCGTTTTACGGAAAAACTGGCGTCAAAAACGCCAACGACTTGACCGGTTTTGCTGAAAATTTCACTTTTATCAGCACCGCGAGCCAGCATCTCCATCGCGAGTTTTGGCTGAGCACCAAAGACTTTGTAAATGTTTTTTACCGAGAGTATCTCGTCACCAAGACTCATAACCCCTCCTGCTGCAATTACGATATAAGACCAAGAATTCAGGTGTACGTGTCTTGATCAGTTCAGACGGTGCTTGTGGGGGCAGTCAAGCTGGGAGAAAGGTTGGGAAATAGTCATTGTGACCATCCTCTTTATTATGTGGTGTTTATTATTTTTGTTTTATCGGTGCTGAATTAAGCAGTACCTTGAGGACCAAGTTATTACCTAATAGAGTCAGCGTCTAACAACATTTCTTCCAGCCAATCAATAACGTCATGTTATCAATTATTTAATTAAGCCAATTTGCGACCGCGGCAGTGCCAGTTGCGCAGACGAATGCGGCTGGCCCTGTTTTAGCCCCTGTGTTTGAGCTACGCTCCAGCGTAGGCTCCAGGTGGAGCCCTCTCGCCGATCTCGTCCCTAACGGCCCTCCGAAGGGCCCCGAACCGGATATTCAATACTCTAGGTTATGGTTAAGCACATCGATCCAGACATGACGCTGCTGAAAATGCCGTCTCTGAAAGCAGTGAAGTCATTCGTAGCCGCCGCAAAATATCAGAGCTTTACCCGTGCGGCAGAAGCACTGTGCGTTACTCAAGCGGCAATCAGCCGTCAGATTCGGGAACTTGAGGCGTACCTTGGGGTGGATCTATTCAAGAGAGTGGGGCGAGCAGTCGAGTTGACGGAAGCCGGATCCATCTTTTTTGATGCGGCACAGATATCTTTCGTCAACATTTCCCAGGCGGCGGAGCGCATTCGTACCAACAATGCAGGCAAGCGCACGTTGACGCTTTGCTGTTCTCCCGCGTTTTCAGCCCTCTGGCTCGCAGCGAAGCTGCCGGGTTTTTTTACCAAAAACGCAGATATCGACCTCAATCTGGTCACCACTCAAAACTTTTTGTCGATGGAGCCGGGTGTAACTCCGGACATCTTCATCACAAAAATGGCCAGGATTCAGGATGGCTACCGCAGTTATCCGTTGTTTCATGACGTCATCTACCCGGTGTGCACTCCTCGTTACAAAGAGCAGCACCCTGAGCTGTCCAGCCTGGAAGCACTACGCGACGGGGTTTTGCTGAACCTCAGTCCCTATGGCAGATCCCAGGTAGCGGAGCACGTTGACTGGGGCGTTTGGCTGGCTTATCACGATGTCGATATCGAGAAACGCCCCCACGACAGCCCTCACGTGTTCAACGCGAACGACTACAACCTGGTAATCAGCATGGTGTTGACCCATCAGGGCGTAGCCCTCGGATGGAATCACCTGGTTGCAAACCTGATCGAAAACGGCACGCTGATTCGGCCGATCGAAGAGGAAGTGGTTCTCCATGAAAGTCAGCACTATCTGACCTTTCGTGAAGACCGGATCAATGACGACGCGTGTTGCCGGCTACGCGACTGGATTCTCGCCCAGTTTTCCCGAGCTGTTTAGAAGACAGGAGTACTGACTGAGCAGTGACCTCGCCCAGTTTTCCCGAGCTGTTTAGAAGACAGGAGTACTGACTGAGCAGTGACTCGGGGTGCGAGGAGGGGAGAAGTTTGGGGATGCCGGTGGTGATCATTCGTGGTTCTCACCACCGGCAGTTTTGCTCTTAGCCGACAGATCTCAACGGGATCGTGTCATTGAGCTGCTCAAGCATCGTTTTGCAGTACCAATCATCAAACTGACACACACCAATTTCGCTGGCCACCGACAATGGGCCCGGCTCGTAAGCAGGGGAGCTGACCCCGACCTGTGCGCCTTCCACCAAGGTGCGATCCTGGTCATTGGTTGCAAGCCAAACCTTGGTCAGGCGATCGATGTCGTAGTCGACACCTTCCTGCGCGTCCTTCTTGACGATCCATTTTGTAGTGACCAACGTCTCGCCCGGACCGATGGGCAGAACGCGGAAGCTCAGCGCGTGGTCGCCCAGAAAGTGGTTCCAGGTTGATGGGTAGTTGAAATAAAGCAGCGCACCGATGTTGGCTTCACCGGTTGTGTCCAAGCGACCGGCAACCGCAGGCTTGCCATCCATTGTGTAGCTGACGGCCCCGGAAAAAAGGGGGATGCGCGTCATGCGGAAGCGACCGTCTTCGTCCATGACCAATCGGCTGGGCAGGCCCGCCGCTTCGCAGCGATCCCAGTGCTCTTTGAGTTCGAGATCCTCGTCGCCGCCGGCGCCACCCACTGATGGGTTGTCGACGAATGAGTGCATCAATTCCGGGTGAGTAAAATCGCAGTGGTAGCACTCGCGGTTGTTCTCGAAAACCAGTTTCCAGTTGCCTTTCTCGATGATGTTCGACTCAAACGCGACTTTGCAGTCGTCCAGGTTATGAGGCGCAACGAAAGGCGTCAGAGATTTTCTGAATGACGAAAAGTCAGGTGCCACATCAGCGACGCACACATAGATGTAGGTTTCGACGACCTCACAATGCACGGTTTTCAACCCATGCTGAGACTTGTCGAAATCGTCCCCCATGTTCCCGGCGAAAAGCAGCCTGCCATCCAGCTCGAAGGTCCATTTGTGGTAAGGGCACACCAGCTTGGCGACCTTGCCGCTAGCTTCCGGGCACACCTTGGAGCCGCGATGGCGGCAGGCGTTGTGGAATGCACGAATCTGTTTGTCTGCGCCACGGACGATCGCGACAGGGTAATCGCCGATTTGCAGCGACAGGTACTGACCCGACTTCTCCAGCTCAAATGTGTGCCCTGCGAAGATCCAGCTTTTGTGCCAGATCTGTTCCAGATCCTGCCTGTAAACATCTGGGTTGCTATAGAGCGCACCTGGCAGCGCATGATCAGGCTTGCGCTGCGCGATAAGATTTGAAACTGCCGATTTAGTGCTCACGGTCAACACACTCCAAAATACCAAGGGGGGCGACACGTTCAGCCTGCTCAGCGAGATGAGGCTAAACGGTCTTGAGTTCGCAGTACCGTCTGTGGACGCAAGCCATCAAACCGTGCTGCTTCTATCCGCGAACCGGAACGGTTGCCACGTCCAGGAAGCGCTTTACGAAATGTGCCTTCTTGGATGGGGGTGCCATCCGTGCACTCATTTCGTTCGAATCCTTACTAATGCAGACATTTTTTTAATGCCGATCTTGCATCAAGAGCAATATTTCTACAGCACCTTATTCGAGCCCGGGTAAACGGCCCTAACTAACGGGACGAATGTACGAGAAGTATTCGTCGCCAATTCGTCGGTAGAATATCGCTGTTGTAAGGCTACGATGGCAACCATGCATCAACAAGAAACTTTTACTCTTATCAATGCATAAACAAATGTTATCGATTGACGTCGTGGCCCCGATTTGAAAATTACAAGCCATTGAAAATAAAGGGATTTTAAATTTTAAGAACGAGTGAATCACCCTTCTAAAAATGTGCACGCCAGAAATACACTCTATTGACCGCCTTCTTGGCCCATGCGAGTCTGGATTCAACAGTAGCCAAAGTGCCGTAGTTGATCTCATGTTTGAGCATTGGGAACTGTCCCGTGAAAACATGGAGATTTTTATCGCGCCTCAAGGCATCAAAGCTGACGCGCTCGTTGATCTTCCACCTAACCCGCATTCGGAGCATTTATCTTGAAATTTGAAGGTATTTATACGCCAGCAGTAACTCCTTATAACTCTGATGGAGACATTGACTGGAATGTGTACTCGGAAGTTTTGGAGTCGCTGATTGAGGCGAAGGTGCACGGCATTATTATCGGCGGGTCAACAGGCGAGTATTATGCGCAGACGTCGGAAGAACGCACCGAGTTGGCGGCCTACGCCAAAGATGTGATCGGCACTCGGGTGCAACTGATCGTCAGCACCGGGGCGATTCGTACCGAAGATGCGGTTCAGTACGCCAAGGATGCCAAATCGATCAAAGCGGACGCGATTCTCGTCACGTCCCCGCCTTACGCGCTGCCAACCTCACAGGAAAACGCGATTCACGCGCTCACTATCGATCGCGCAGCGGACTTGCCGATCATGCTTTACAACTATCCGGGCCGCATGTGCGTTTCGATGGATGAAGAATACTTCACGCGTGTCAGCCAATCGAAAAACGTCGTCGCCATCAAGGAAAGCTCCGGCGACATGGGCCAGGTGCATATGCTGGCCCGGCAGTTCCCCAACATCGCCTTGTCCTGCGGATGGGACGACCAGGCCCTCGAGTTTTTTGCCTGGGGCGCCCGCAGTTGGGTGTGCGCAGGTTCCAACTTCCTGCCCAGGGAACACGTAGCGCTTTATGAAGCCTGCGTGATCGAAAAGAACTTCGACAAAGGCCGTCAAATCATGTCGGCAATGATGCCGCTGATGAATGCCCTGGACGGTGGAAAGTTCGTGCAGTCGATCAAGTACGGCTGCGAAGTTGCCGGATTGAAAGTCGGTAACGTGCGCCTGCCATTGCAGCCACTTGAAGCGGACGAAAAGCAGAGTTTCGCGTCGGTCATTACTGAACTCAAACGTAACGTAGCCAACATTACTTCGGGAGCCAGCCATGGGTGATCTTCTGAGCAAGGCCGAATATGCCGCTCTGGCCAAAGACATTTCGTTGCCATCCAAGGCGTTCATCAATGGCGCGTTCAAGCCCGCGATCTCCGGCAAGACCTTCGCCACGAACAACCCGGCAACGGGTGAGTTTTTGACAGACGTCGCTGCCTGTTCGTCCGAGGATGTCGACCTTGCGGTGAGTAACGCCAAAGAGGCCTTCGAGGATGGACGCTGGAGATCGATTTCTCCCAGGGAACGCAAAGCGGTTCTGTTGAAGTTTGCAAACCTGCTTGAAAGCCATCAACACGAATTGGCCGTCCTCGAGAGCCTCGACAGCGGCAAACCGGTCAGTGAATGTCAGTTGGTCGACATCCCCGACACCATCCACACGATCCGCTGGCACGCAGAACTGATCGACAAGATTTACGACAACACCGCCCCGGTGGGCAGCGACGCGCTGACCATGGTGGTCCGGGAGCCGATCGGCGTGGTGGGCTGCGTATTGCCCTGGAACTTCCCGCTGCTGATGCTGGCCTGGAAAATCGGCCCGGCGCTCGCTGCGGGCTGCTCGGTCATCGTCAAACCTGCCGAACAAACCTCGCTGACCACGTTGCGTGTCGCTCAGCTGGCGTTTGAAGCCGGTATACCCGCTGGTGTCCTCAACATTGTGACCGGCACGGGCAAAGAGGTTGGCGAGCCCATTGGCTTGCATAACGACGTCGACATGGTGAGCTTTACCGGCTCCACCGCGACCGGCCGCCGTTTCCTGCATTACGCCGCCGATTCGAACCTGAAACGTATCGTTCTCGAATGCGGCGGAAAAAATCCGGCCGTGGTGATGGACGATGCCCAAGACCTGGATCTTGTCGCTCAGCATGTCGTCAACGGCGCGTTCTGGAACATGGGCGAAAACTGCTCCGCGACGTCACGTCTGATCGTCCACGCGTCTGTTAAAGACGAGCTGCTGGAGCGCATGGGCGCCTACATCCGCGAATGGAAAATGGGCGACCCACTCGATCCGCAAAACCGCGTAGGGTCGCTGGTCAGCCCTGAGCATTTCGCAAAAGTGAAGTCGTACCTTGAGCACGCCGCGGCCGGCAAGCTTGAAGTTGTCTACGGCGGCGCGACCAAAGATGGTGCCTTTGTAGAGCCTACGGTGATTGACGGTGTCGGTCGAGACAACCGGCTGTTCCAGGAAGAGATCTTCGGCCCGATTCTTTCGGTCACCACCTTCAACACGATTTGCGAAGCCATTGCCCTGGCCAATGACACGGTGTACGGCCTGGCGGCCTCGGTATATACCGGCAGCCTGCGGCGGGCAATCAAGTTGTCGCGGGAAATTCGCGCCGGCATCGTCACCGTGAACTGCTTTGGTGAGGGTGATGCATCGACGCCATTCGGCGGCTACAAAGAGTCGGGCTTCGGTGGTCGGGACAAATCCATTTTTGCCCATGACCAGTACACCGAAATCAAAACAATCTGGATCGATGTGTCTGATCGGTCGGATGAAGAGACCGAAAAATGAGCACCCATACCATCAAGCGCCTGCCGGTAGACACCGGGGTTTCAGGTTGGGAGGCGATTTCCGCACGCACTGCGCCTGTCCGCATGCTTGATGGAAACGTGACGGCGGATTGGCTGATTATCGGTGCCGGTTTTGCCGGCCTGTCCGCCGCTCGCAGACTTTCACAGTTGCACCCGGGTGACAGCATCGTTGTGGTCGATGCTCATGAAGTCGCCAAGGGGCCGGCAGGCAGGAACTCGGGCTTCATGATCGATGTGCCGCACAGTCTGTCGTCTGGGGAATATTCCGTGGCGAGTGAGTCTGCAACGGCGCTGGAGATCACCCAAAATCGTTTTGCGATTGATTTTGCTGCGCAAGCCGCACGCGAGTACGGCATGTCCGCAGAGACCTTTGACCCTTCAGGGAAGATCAACGCTGCCGCCACTGAGCGGGGATTGAAGCTGAACGTCAATTACGCCAAATCCCTTGAGYGCATTGGCGAAAAGTTCGAGATGTTCGATGCACTGCAAATGCGTGAAATCACCGGGTCTACTTATTACCAAGGAGGGATCTATACCCCCGGCGCTGTGTTGATTCAACCCGCACAATACATCAGAGACCTGGCAGCAGGGCTGGAAGGGAAAATCACTCTCTTTGAGCGTTCTCCAGTTATCGAATTGTCGAAGCAGGGTAGCGGCTGGATCGCTCGATCTCATAACGGGACGGTGCACGCCCCCAAGGTCATTCTTGGAGTGAACGGCCACATTGAAGACTTTGGTCATTATCGGGGACGCCTGCTGCACGTCTTTACGTACGCCTCCATGACTGCAGCGTACAGTGATGATGCATTCAAGAAAGACGTGCCGGGCAAAGCCAGGTGGGCCTTGTTGCCGGCTGATCCAATGGGTGCGACTGTTCGTAAAATCTCTACAGACGGTCTCTCGCGTATCGTCATCCGGACAAAATTCACCTATGACCCGAGTATCCAGGTCACCCCAGAGCGTGTAGCGGCGGTTGCCAAAGAACAGCGACATTCTCTGGATGCACGCTTTCCCGAATTGAAATCCACTGCGTTGGAGTTCAGCTGGGCCGGCCGTCTGTGTTTGAGTCGTAACAGCGCCGCTGCATTTGGCGAGATCGAAGAAAACCTGTATTCGGCTTGCTGCGAAAATGGGTTGGGAACGGTCAAGAGCACTCTGGCAGGTGTAATGGCGGCGGAATTGGCTTCGGGTATACGTTCTGATTTTCTGGAAAGTATCAGTCACGCGCCAGGACCGAGCAGGCTCCCCCCCCAAATAATAACGAAGCTGGGCGTCAGTTCAGTCATTCGTTGGCATGAATTTTGGGCCGGGAGAGAAGGTTAACAAGTTTAAGTTGTCGGCCTTTCCTATAAAGGCTATTTAATAAGTTACTAATAAGAACGGAACAATCCATGAAGAGTATTTGGAAGGCATTCTGCGCGCTCGCGCTTGTGGGCATGATGAGTTTGCAGGCACATGCTGAAGAAAAAAACATAGTGATGGGGACTATGTCCTGGGAGGATTTGGTGCCCATTACCGGCATTACAAAGAAGGTGCTTGAGAACGCTGGGTATACCGTAAAAGTCGTGGAGTTTTCCGAGTGGGGGATCGCCTACGCTGCACTCAGCAAAGGGGATATTCAGGTATTGGCATCCCAGATTGATTACGCCGCCGCCGATTATTGGAAAAAGAACAAGAACAAAATCGAGAAGCTGTCACCAGTCTCCTTCGGTCTTTATCAGGGCTTGGCAGTACCCGGTTACGTAGACATCGACTCCATCGAACAGCTGAATGCAAACGCGGAAAAACTGGGGAACAGAATCATTGGTATCGAGCCAGGTTCGGGCTTGATGAGTGACGCGAACAACGTGGTCAAAGCGTACGACATCAAGCTCAAGCTGGTCGAAGGCAGTACTTCGGCAATGACCGCGGCTTTAAAGTCGGCAGTCGACCGAAAGGAATGGGTGGCGGTAACCGTCTGGGATCCTTCCTGGATGACCAAGAAATTTGATCTCAAATTCTTGAAAGATCCAAAAGGGGTCTTCCCGCCGTTGCAGGGTTATTACTGGATAGGACACAAAGGCTTCGCTGAAGCCAATCCGCGTGCGCGTGAACTAATGGCCAGTGTTTATGTGCCTATAACGGACATCACCGCGATGAATGCTGAAGTCAAGGATGGCAAGACCATGGACGAGGCTATCAAGGGCTGGATAGATAGCCATACAGATCTTGTAAATCGTTGGGGGAATATCAAGAACTATTGAGTTTGGTTTGTTTGCCACTGCCGCCCTTTGATTAATTAGAGAAGCCAGCAAACAACTGGTTCGATGGATTGCGAAATGACGATGGCCACAATTAATACTGACGAAGTGCTGGTAGATTGCCAGTCGGTTTGGAAAATCTTTGGTAAAAATGCACCGGCAGCCATGGACGCGGTTGTCCAGCAGGGTCTTTCAAAGACCCAGATCCTGCAAAACCATGGCTGTGTGGTCGGAGTTTCCGATGTCAGCCTCCAGGTTCGCCGGGGGGAAATCTTTTGCATCATGGGTTTGTCCGGCAGTGGCAAATCCACCCTTATACGGTTGTTGAACAAGCTGATCACCCCGAGCTCGGGGAAGGTGCTGGTCAAAGGCAAGGACGTTTCATCCTTGTCGCCGGCACAACTGCGAGAGGTGAGGGCGCGTCACATCGGTATGGTCTTTCAAAGCGTTGCCTTGTTGCCTAACCGTACGGTTCTTGAGAACACCGCGTTTGGCCTGGAAGTGCAGGGTGTGGGCAAGGCTGAACGTTACAAAGTGGCCGAGCAGGCGCTGGCGAAGGTTGGATTGAGCGAGTGGACTTCACGCTATCCGAGCGAGCTGTCCGGCGGCATGCAACAACGGGTCGGACTGGCGCGTGCACTCACCGCCGACCCGGAAATAATCTTGATGGATGAGCCGTTCAGCGCGCTTGATCCGCTGATTCGCCGACAGTTGCAGGATGAGTTCCGCCAGCTGACCAAGGAGCTGGGCAAGTCCGCGGTGTTTATTACCCACGACCTGGACGAGGCCATCCGCATCGGTGACCGTATTGCGATCATGAAGGATGGCGCCATCATTCAGGTTGGCACCGCCGAGGAAATCGTGCTCAACCCGGCTGACGACTACGTGGCGGAATTCGTCGCCGGCATTTCCCGATTGCATCTGGTCAAGGCTCACTCGGTCATGACGTCTGTCCAGGCCTACAAGGCTGCACAGCCGACTTGCGATATTTCCAGGCTCACCCAAACCTCGCTTGACGCCGATATCGATGAACTCATCAGCTTGACGATGAAGTCCAGGCGCGACGCGCTTGCCGTCGTCGATCACGGAACAGTGGTCGGGATCATTACGCCTCGTGATCTGCTGCGTGGCGTTCAAGGTATTCCCAACGAATTGGCGCCAGTACCAACCGCCGGTGCGATGGAGGCGTCCGCATGAGCACGCCGGATTTTTCCAGTCAGTTTGATACCGCCATTGATACAGGACTGGAATGGCTTTCGGACAATGGCGAGTTCGTGTTCGATGCCGTCAATGCGGTGCTGAAGGGCATTTATGAAGGCGTGCTGTGGTGTATCGCCTATCCACCGCACTACGTTGTAGCGATTGTCATGGCGTTGATTGGCTGGCGTCTGGCTGGCGTTCGCTTTGCAATTCTTGCAGGTTTGGCCTTGTTGTTTTGCGACGTCATCGGCTTGTGGCCAGAGACAGTCAGCACGCTTGCCCTGGTGCTCACTGCGACTGTCCTGGCACTGGTTGTCGCCATTCCGCTGGGGGTCATTGCCGGTCTGGCGCCGGCCTTTGATCGCGTGGTTGATCCTTGTCTGGATTTGATCCAGACGATGCCGCCCTACATCTACCTGCTGCCGGCCATTGCACTGCTCGGCTACGGCCCTGCCACGGCGCTGTTGGCGACTTTTATCGTCGCGCTTCCCCCTGCGCTACGACTGACCTCCCTGGGTATTCGCATGACACCCAAGGAGTTCATCGAGTTGGGAGATGCCAGCGGCGTGACTGGAATGCAGATGTTTTTCAAGATCCGCTTACCGTTCGCCATGCCCAGCATCATGGCCGGTATCAACCAAAGCCTGATGATGGCGTTCGGTATGGTCGTCATCGCCGGCATTGTGGGTTCGGGTGGTTTGGGCGAGGCGATTTACGGTTCCATCCGTACGTTGGATATCGCCAAGTCGATCAACGCGGCCATCGCTATCGTTATCCTGACCATGATCCTGGATCGTCTGGCGCAGAGTGCTGCACAGGCGCGGGTGAGGGCTTCCCAATGACAACGCACATTCAATTTTCTCCAGGCGATTACCTGGCTCCCGCCGTTGACTGGCTGAACACTAATTTACATGGATTGTTCAAAGGGATAAGTCAGGTCATTGAGGCGGTACTCGGTGCAGTGGAGGGGGCGCTGCTTGCTCCCCATCCGTACTTGTTCATCGGTATTGTCGTCGTTGCGGCCTTCTTTTTTGCCAATAAACGAGTCGCTGTTTTCGCTGCGCTGATGTTGGTTTTCTGTTTGTTCGCTGGCCTTTGGGTCGCGTCCATCCAGACGATTGCGCTCGTCAGCGTGTCGGTCCTGATCTCTGTTGCCATTGCCTTCCCGCTGGGGGTTCTGGCCGCCCGGGTGAAGCGTATAGATGAAGCGTTGCTGCCAATTCTGAACATCATGCAAACGGTGCCGCCCTGGGTATACCTGATCCCCGCAGTGATGCTGTTCAGCTTGGGACGGGTACCCGCAATCATCGCAACGATTGTTTACGGCATCCCGCCGATGCTCAGATTGACGACCCTGGCCTTCAAGCAACTGCCCAAGGATCTCCTTGAGTTGGGCCAGGCGTCCGGTGCTTCACCTAAAGACATTCTGTTCAAAATTGAACTGCCGACTGCTGCACCCACACTGTTGGTAGGCCTGAACCAATGCATCCTCATGTCGCTGGCGATGGTGGTGCTGGCAGGCTTGGTGGGGGCGGGCGGCCTGGGGGCTGAAGTTACCCGTGGCCTCTCCAGGATGGAGATGGGATCAGGCCTTCGAGCGGGCCTGGCCATTGTCGCTATTGCGCTGCTGTTGGATCGACTGTCACGGGGCGCGTTGCAGCGTCACTCCCCCAGCAAACTCCTTTGAAAGGGCATCAGTATGAGGCGCAGCTTTTTTTGCATTGATTCGCACGCGTGCGGCAATCCGGTTCGGGTTGTAGCGGGCGGAGCACCGCTGATGCCCTCCGTATCGATGGCGGAGCGTCGCGATATTTTCGTGCGTGACCACGACTGGGTACGCACCGCATTGATGTTCGAGCCTCGGGGACACGACATCATGTCTGGCGTCATTATTTATCCATCGGTACGTGATGACTGCGACTTCGGAGCGTTGTTTATCGAAGTCAGCGGCTGCCTGCCGATGTGTGGAGCGGGCACCATCGGATTATCGACCGTGGTCATTGAAGAGGGCCTGGTGACGCCTCGTGAGCCGGGAAAACTGGCGATTGAAACACCGGCGGGACGCGTCGATGTCGAATACACCATGGGCGGCGAATTTGTTGAATCGATTCGTTTGTTCAACGTAGCCAGCTACCTGCACAGCGCCGATGTGGTGGTGCAAGTACCTGGTATTGGTACGTTTACGGTGGACATCGCCTACGGCGGGAATTTCTATGCGGTGGTCGAACCACAGGAGTGCTGGACTGGATTCGAAGGGCAGACGACGGCTGACATCGTGGGGTTGAGCCAGAAGTTGCGCGCAGCGCTCTCTGCCATTTGTGACCCTGTGCATCCTGAGAACAGCAGAATCAGTGGTGTTCATCACATCATCTGGTGTGACAATCCACAGAGCAGAACCGTGCATGGCCGCTGTGCAGTGTTCTACGGTGATAAAGCTATTGATCGTTCTCCCGGCGGTACCGGTACCTCGGCCCGGATGGCTCAGCTCTTCGGAAAAGGTCGGCTGAACGTCGGCGACGTTTATCGACTCGAAAGTCTGATCGGTACAATCTACGAAGGAAAAGTGGAGGCGTCGGTAAAGGTCGGAACCTTCGACGGCATGAATCCAAGTGTCAGCGGCTGGGCTGAGGTGATAGGTCACAACACAATTTTCGTCGATGACAAAGACCCTCTGGCCCACGGGTTCCAGCTCGCATAAACAGTACGGTCACGGCGCCAGCGGTTGATTCTTCGCAAGCGCGGATTCAACCGTGGTTTGCACAAAGGCTGCATTCGTCAGTGTAAAGAAGCGAGGCGTAAAGTGATCGAACGACGAGATTTCAGCGGGTGTATGAAAGGTAAAAACCTGCGCTATCTGGAAGAGACTCGGAGTGAGCCGACGGCTCATGCCCGGGCAGGATTTTTACTGCTCGAGCACTTCTCGTTGCCTGCATTTACGCAAGCGCTCGATACGATTGTCACTGCCAATCTTTTGCGTCCTGCGTTGTTCTCTTCACGAACCTTCGGGGTGCAGGACGGAGAGGTTACCAGCGACCTTGGCCTGGTCATTCGACCGGATGCGCGTTTGGACGTGGCAGCACTCAAAGACCTTGATTTGCTGGTCATATGCGGCGGCTATCGCACCGAACTCAAAGTCAATCACGAGCTGATCAGCATCCTTAAAACGGCATCGGAACTGGGTATAACCCTGGCCGGGCTATGGAATGGGGCGTGGTTTTTGGGCGTGTCAGGTTTGCTTGAGGGGTATCGTTGTGCGATTCATCCCGAACACCGACCTGCGCTCGCAGAAATTTCAAAAGTAACGCATGTCACCAGTGAAGCATTTGTCATGGATCGAGACCGGCTCACGGCTTCGAGTCCGGCGGGTGCTTATCATATGGCTCTCGAGTGGATCAAAGGGCTGCATGGCAAGGCGCTTGTCGAGGGCATCGAAGACATTCTGTCTTTCGAAGAGTCACGGTATCGGCGTATCAAACCGACACAAAACATCTCGTTGAGCGCCCCCCTCAAAGAGGTGGTCAAACTGATGGACGCCAACCTGGAAGAACCGTTGCAAATGGACCAACTGGCGGTCTATGCCGGACGTTCCCGTCGACAAATAGAGCGCTTGTTCAAAGAGCAACTGGGTACCACGCCGCAACGGTATTACCTGGAATTGCGCATTACCGAAGCACGGCGATTACTTCAGCACACAGAGCTGTCTCAGGTTGATGTGCTGGTCGCATGCGGCTTTGTTTCACCGAGCCATTTCAGCAAATGCTACAGCTCGTATTTTGGTTACCGGCCTTCGAAAGAAACACGGCTGGTGAAATAAAGAATGCCTGATCAATCCTCAGTGAGTGCTGGTCTTTAACCGCGACTGCGGGCTGCTGTAACGCTCCAAACCGGAGTCGCTGAAATTTTAAGGAGGAGGGCATGACCGAAGTGCGATTGAAGAGCGGTCAAACAGAAAACACGGCGTACTTGACTACGCCCACCGTCGCCGCTGGTCCTGGGGTCACAAGGCCCCAACTCGGGATTTTCCTATGCCTGCTTTCGATGCTTATCTTCGCGAGCCAGGACGGAATAACCAAGGTGCTGGTCAAAGACATCCCGGTTGCCCAGTTGGTCATGGTGCGTTATTGGGTGTTTGTCGTATTTGCCTTCGGATATGCCGCCTACCAAGGTAGGGTCAAGGAACAGTTTCGGAGCAAGCACCCTTGGCTCCAAATCATTCGAGCGCTGTTAGCCGTGGGTGAAATAGTACTGTTCGGAGTCGGGCTGCGCTATTTAGGCCTGGCTGAAATGCACGCTCTCTATGCGGTATTCCCTCTGATGACTCTGGCATTGGCAGGGGGGCTGCTAGGAGAGCTTGTCGGGCTACGACGCTGGATCGCGGCTGCCATAGGGTTCACCGGGACACTGATTATCCTGCGACCAGGCGCGGGCGTCTTTGAACTGGCAGCGCTGATTCCCCTGCTGTCTGCCTTGGGGTTTGCAGTATTCAATGTACTGACGCGCCGAATTAGCCAGCACGATTCCTTTGCGACGAACATGCTTTTTATGGCAAGTGTGGGTGCCCTGACGATCACATTTGTGGGGCTGCCCGCATGGGTTTCTCCAACTCCGGTCCAGGGCCTCTTGATGGGGATCCTGTCATTGACGGGAGTAGTCGCTCAGATTCTCCTCATTCAAGCACTGAAATACGCGACCGCTTCTACCCTGCAGCCTTTCAACTATGCGCTTCTGGTGTTCGCCACGTTGATTGGGGTGATCGTTTTTGCCGAGCGCCCTGACACATGGGTAGTTGTCGGAGCAGCGTTGGTGATTATCGGTGGGCTGTATGCGATTAAAGCGAAGGTGTGAACGTACCTGAGTGTATGAAGTAATCAATGTGTGGTTGGATTCCTGGATGATCCATAAAAAAGGGCAGCTCAAAAACCTGTGGGAGCGAGCTTGCTCGCGATGGCGGATTGTCAGGCAACGCAAGTGTTGACTGTGCCACCGTCATTGCGAACAGGTTCGCTCCCACAAGGATTGCGGCGTTCAACGCCTTAACTGATCGGCATTAAGCTCAAAGCTGCCCTTTTCCCAACCTGCTTATTAGGCCGCGATAAACAGCTTGTGCGGATCCATGACGAATTTTTTCGGCACCCCGGCATCGAACTCGTGGTAACCGCGCGGCGCGTCGTCCAGGCTGATCACCTGTACGCCGACGACCTCGGCAATGTTGATCCGGTCCCACATGATCGCCTGCATCAGCTGACGGTTGTACTTCATCGTCGGGGTCTGGCCGGTGTGGAAGCTGTGGGACTTGGCCCAGCCGAGGCCGAAACGGATGTTCAGGCTGCCATGCTTGGCGGCTTTGTTGACCGCGCCCGGGTCTTCGGTGACATACAGACCAGGGATACCGATATTGCCGGCGACCCGCACCACGCCCATCAGCGCGTTGAGCACGTCGGCCGGGGCCTCGTGCTGCGCGCCGTCATGGCCGTGGCCACGGGCTTCGAAGCCGACCGCATCGACCGCACAATCGACTTCCGGCTCACCGAGCAGGTTGGCGATTTGCTCGTGCAGCGGAGTGTCCTGGGTCAGGTCGGCGATCTCGAAGCCCTGGGCCTTGGCATGCGCCAGACGCAGCGGATTCACGTCGCCGACGATCACCACCGCCGCACCCAGCAAACGGGCGGAGGCGGCAGCAGCCAGGCCGACCGGACCGGCACCAGCGATATACACCGTGCTGCCAGGGCCGACACCGGCGGTCACCGCGCCGTGGTAGCCGGTCGGCAGGATATCGGAGAGGCAGGTCAGGTCGCGGATTTTCTCCATGGCCTTGTCGCGGTCGGGCAGCTTCAGCAGGTTGAAGTCGGCATACGGCACCAGTACGTATTCGGCCTGGCCGCCAACCCAGTCGCCCATGTCAACATAGCCATAGGCACCGCCGGGGCGCGCCGGATTGACCGTCAGGCAGACGCCGGTGTGCTGTTCCTTGCAACTGCGACAACGGCCGCAGGCGACGTTGAACGGCACCGAGACCAGGTCACCGATCTGCACGTTTTCCACATCACGGCCTTTCTCGATCACCTCACCAGTAATCTCATGGCCAAGCACCAGCCCGACCTGGGCCGTGGTCCGGCCACGCACCATATGCTGGTCGGAGCCGCAGATATTGGTCGAAACCACGCGCAGGATCACGCCATGGTCGATGCGCTTGCCGCGTGGGTCTTCCATTTTCGGATAGGGGATGGTCTGCACCTCGACCTTGCCTGCGCCGAGATACACGACACCACGATTACCAGACATGTTTTCACCTCGCTTTTGTTGTTGTGAGAACACGGCCCTTGTACTGCGAAGGGGCGCGCGGCCTTACAGTGCGGCGGTATATGTCTTGCGTTTGCGTGTGAGTGCAGAATTGGTTGGAAGTCGCCTTCCAACCACGTGTTATTAGCAGTCATCGTATCGATCCTACGCCTGGTATCAGCACTCTGCGAGGGCATTTAGCACCCACTCACCACCTGTTTCCAGGCATGCTCCGAATAATCGCCCAGCGTCGGTTCCGATGCTTACTGGAGGTATGCATCTCTACGAATGTCTCGAAAATGTACGCCCATGTACATGCCGTGTACGTGACAGATCGTGGGGTGTACAGTGGGGAAGAATTTTCAGATTAAAGGTGCAACCCGGATGTCACAGACAGGAAGGGCGAAAACCAAAGCGCAAGACGCAGGCTGGCGAGGCTCCGTCGATGTCTGGCTGGACGCCGCCTACGAAGCTCTTAAAGAGTCGGGTGTGGATGCTGTGCGGGTGATGCCGCTGGCCAAACGCTTGAATTTGTCTCGTACCAGCTTTTACTGGTTCTATGAAGATCGGGAGCAGCTGCTCGCGGCACTCCTGGCTCGATGGCGGGACAAGAACACCGGCGGCATGGTCAGCCAATGCGAGAGTTACGCAGAAAGTATTTCCGAAGCGATTCTCAACGTCTTCGAGTGCTGGGTGAACCCTGAGCTGTTCGACTCGCAATTCGAATTTGCCGTTCGCAGTTGGGCGCTGCAATCGGACGAGGTCACGGCTGAAATCGCTCTGGCCGATGAGGCACGGATGAATGCCTTGGCCGCGATGTTCCGACGGTTTGGCTACGACGCCGAGGGGGCCGATGTTCGGGCCAGGACCATCTATCTCACGCAGATCGGCTACATCTCCATGAAAACCAATGAAGATATCGTCGTACGATTTCGACGGATTCCTCAGTACGTGAGCGTGTTCACCGGCAAAGTACCGAAGCGACGCGAACTGGACCGCTTTTATGGAAAGTTTGGCTACGCGGAAAAAGAACCTGGCGTTTTCGTTCCCTTGGTCGAAACATTCGAGGAGTCTCCTGCCGATGGAGAATAGAACTCTGGGAATCATCGGAGGCACCGGCTGGCTCGGGCGTGCAATCGCCGAGGCGGTGCTCGATAGCGGATTCATCGGGCCTGACCGTTTGTTGATCTCGAACCGCTCCGGCGTCAGTACCTTCGAGCCTGGCGTGAGACTGCTGGCCGACAACCAGCAGTTGGTGGACCTCAGCGATATTGTCGTGCTGTCCATCCGACCGGAGCAGTTTCGTGAACTGCAGATGAACGCCCGCGGCAAGCTGGTGATTTCCTTGATGGCTGGAGTTCCGGCGGCAACCATCAGCGCGGCCACCGGTGCGGATGTAGTGGTGCGGGCCATGCCGAATGCGGCCGTGGAAATCAGGCAGTCGTTTACGCCCTGGTACTGTGCCGGAAACCTTGTTGAACGCGACCGCAAGTGGGTGCAGCGACTGTTCGAGTGCGTAGGTTCGGCGGACGAATTGCCTGATGAAGACTGCATTGATTACCTAAGTGCGTTGTCGGGGACCGGGCCGGCTTTCCCGGCAATGTTGCAAATGGCACTGATTAATCAGGCGGTGGCTGCGGGAATTCCCCTTGCCATTGCGCAGCGCGCTGCACAAGGCGTGGTGGTGGGGGGCGGCCAGATGCTTGCCAGTCGCGATCCGCAGCAAATGATTGAGTCGTTGATGGCTTACCGTGGCGTGACGGCAGCAGCGCTGCAGTCGATGGCCGATCAAAACATCGAGTCCATTGTCGGGCGGGCAGTGAAGGCAGGCGCTGAGGTTGCGCGGCGGGGAATGTAGCCAGGGCAGGGGATATACAGTGAAGGCCCGCTGAAGGGCCTTCACTGCATGTAGATCAGGATTCAGATTTCTTTCACCAAGCGTAAAGCGTCGTAGATGGCCGCATGGGTGTTGCGAGCAGACACGGCGTCGCCGATCCGGAACAGCTGGAAGCGTCCTTCGGGATTGGTGACGATGTTCTGTGCCGTGCCAGCGATCAGGTCATGCTGCTCTACCGCGCCGCCATTGGTGGAGAGAGGACGCAGGTCGAAGTACAAGTCGTCCAGGGGAAGGGTGCCGTGGTTGACGACCACCTGATCGACCACGCGTTGCTTGTGAACCTGTCCGTAATCGCTGCCAAAGGTTGCAACGAGCCCGCCATCACGTTTTTCCACTGTATCGACCCGGTAGGTCACGGTGAAGGTGACGTCCAGATCCTGCAGGCTGCGCATGTAGGGCACCAGGTTCATGGCCATGACTTCAGGTGCAAACGAGCGGTCAGGGGTGACGATTTCCACGGTCGCACCGCTTTGCGCGATGACCTCGGCAGCCTGCAGGGCAGCATGATCCCCCGCATCGTCGAAGATCAGTACGTTGCGACCGGGCTTGATATCGCCGGAAATGATGTCCCAGGTTGAAACCACCAGTTCGTTGCCTTCGCGGAGCACCTCGGTATCCGGCAGGCCGCCGGTCGCAACGATGACAACGTCTGGCTCGAAGGCTTGCACAGTGTCGGCTTCGGCCCAGGTATTGAAGTGAAACTTCACCCCCAGCCGTTCGCATTGCGCCATGCGCCAGTCAATGATGCTGATCATCTCGCGACGACGCTCGCTCAGCGCAGTCAGACGAATCTGCCCACCGGGTTGGTCAGCCGCTTCAAGCACCGTCACGTCATGGCCGCGCTCACCGGCGACCCGCGCCGCTTCCAGCCCGGCAGGGCCGGTACCGACCACCAGCACCTTGCGCTTGACGGCGGCTTTTGGAATGTCATGCGGCATGGTGGTTTCCCGCCCCGTCGCTGCGTTGTGGATGCAGTAGGCCGCGCCACCCTGGTAGATGCGATCCAGGCAATAGTTGGCGCCCACACACGGGCGAATGTCTTCTTCGCGCTTCTCGATGATTTTGCGCACGATGTGCGGATCGGTCATGTGCGCGCGGGTCATGCCCACCATATCCACTTTGCCCGAGGCGATCGCGTAGCGCGCGGTGGCGACATCGGGAATCTTCGCAGCGTGGAAGGTCGGAAAGCCAGTCGACGAGCGGATCTCGCCAGCGAAGTCGAGATGGGGCGAGTTGCGCATACCTTGAATCGGGATGACATCGGTCAGCCCTGCATCCGTATCGATGTGACCGCGCACGACGTTCAGGAAGTCGACCAGTCCGCTGTCCTTGAGCATGTGAGAAACCTGCATGCCCTCACTGGCAGTGAAGCCGCCGGGTAATTCTTCATCACCGGTGTAACGCACTCCCAGCAGAAAATCTTCGCCTACCCGCTGGCGGATGCCACGCAGGATGTCGAAGGTAAAGCGCATGCGGTTTTCCAGCGAGCCACCGTAAGGGCCGTCGAGGTCATTGGTCAACGGCGACCAGAACTGATCCATCAAATGCCCGTAGGCCTGAAGCTCCAGACCATCGAGACCCGCCGCCTTCATGCGCTCCGCGGCGTCTACATAGTCCTTGATGATCCGCTCGATGTCCCATTCCTCCATTTTCTTCGGGAAAGAGCGGTGCGATGCCTCGCGGCGGTGTGACGGCGACACCACCGGCAACCAATCGGCCTTGTCCCAGCGGGTACGGCGGCCCAGGTGGGTCAACTGGATCATCACTGCCGCGCCATGTTCGTGGCATTCATCGGTCAGGTCCTTCAACCATCCGACCACTTCGTCCTTGTAGGCCAGCACATTGTTGAACACCGGCGGGCTGTCTCGGGATACGGCAGCGGAACCGGCGGTCATGGTCAGGGCGACACCGGCTTTGGCGCGCTCCACGTGGTAGGCGCGATAGAGATCCTTGGGCATGCCGTCCACAGGGTAGGCCGGTTCATGGGAGGTGGTCATGATCCGGTTTCTGAGGGTCAGATTCTTGATTTTATAGGGTTGCAGCAAGGGATCGCTGGACATCGTGGTGCGCTCCAAAGTGGGCTTGATCAGTCTCGGTGACTTGAAATTAGGATAAATGTACACCTGTGTCAATGTCTGATGACACAGGTGTACATTTTGCTTGCGTGCCAAAAAAACCAGGATTAACATCCGCCCAAACAAGGACGAATGTGGCTCGTCCGCGTCCGTCATCCATTTAGAAAGGAGAGAAGCGTGACTGAGTTATTTGATATTCGTTTGGCCAGCAAACAAACTGCCTTCACTGAAATACCGGTCATAGATATTTCGCCACTCATAAACGGCGAAAATCCGCTGCGGGTGGCAAGCCAGATAGGCGAAGCGTGCGAAAAGGTGGGTTTTTTTTATATAAAAAACCATGGCGTTTCGCAGCAACTGATAGACGAGATGTACAGGCTCACCAAACTTTTTTTCAAGCTTCCATCCGAAGAGAAGAACACACTTAACATCGTGAACTCCGGGCTTACGCTACGTGGTTACATCCCGATGTATGCGGAAAACGTAGATCCTGCTAATACGCGCGACTTCAAAGAGTGCTTTGATTACGGCGCCCATTACGACGAAGTTTCTCCGTTTTTTGGCCCTAATCAAATGCCGTCCGGACTGCCGCAATTCGAAACGGTTGCCGAGGCTTATCATTCCTCTGTATTGGCGCTCTCGCGAATGCTTATTGGCGGGATCGCGCTGAGTTTGGGTTTACCACAAGATTACTTTGAACATCTTCAGCGTAAGCCCATCACGATTCAGCGGATTTTGCGTTACCCGCCCCAGATCGGAAGGGTTTCCCAAGAGGAGATCGGTATTGGGGCACACACGGACTATGGTTTCTTGACGGTCCTATCCCAAGATGCAGTTGGCGGTTTGCAAGTCAGGAACCGTGCAGGGGAGTGGGTTACTGCCCCACCAGTTGAAGGCACTTTTATCGTCAACATTGGTGATCTGGTTCAAACCCTCACCAACGATCGCTACACCTCGACAATGCATCGCGTCATAAATACTAGCGGTCTAGAGCGCTATTCAATACCTTTCTTTATTGATTTGGATTTCGATGCGGTTGTTGAGCCCGTGCCAACCTGCGTGAGTGAGGCTCTACCCGCAAAGTATGAAGCGTACACTTGTGGCAAACACAAATTTAAGCGTTTCGTTGATAGCTATGCGCATCTGAAAGGCGAATAGGGAGTTTTCAATGTGCATCCTATACATGGCCGACCCCGCCGATGCGCAGAAATGGCGAGCTTGCCTGTCAACGCTCGCCCCTCAACTAGAGTTCCGCCAATGGCCTGATATCGGTAACCCGGCAGAGGTGCACTACATCCTGGCTTGGGAGCCTCTTGCCGACATTGCGGAGCAGTTTGGTAATCTTCGACTCCTCTACGCTGCCGGGGCCGGAGTTGACCAGTTCGATCTGGCCCGTTTGCCTGCTCACGTGTCGCTAATCAGGCTGGTAGAAAGCTCGATGGCTGACATCATGGCCGAGTATGTTCTGTTTGGTGTTCTTGCCTTGCATCGAGACATCCTCGCTTACCAAGAGGATCAGCGCAGTGGTCGCTGGCATCCTCGACCAATCGTGCACGCTTCACAGCGGCGTGTTGGTGTCATGGGGGTTGGCAATCTCGGACGTGCCGCGCTTGATCGCCTTCAGCCATTGGGATTTCAGCTCAGTGGCTGGAATCGTTCTTTGAAGGAGGTGCCAGGTGGTCGCTGTTACGTCGGCCCGGACGAACTGGAGGCGTTTTTAGGGCAGTGCGACATCCTTGTGAACATGTTGCCACTGACTCCCGAAACAGACGGGATACTCAATGCGGCGAAGCTCGATTGTCTACCTCATGGAGCTGGACTGATTAACGTGGGACGCGGCGCCCACGTTATAGAAAAGGCTTTGCTTTGTGCATTGGATGAAGGCCGTCTGGGAGGTGCCGTACTGGATGTACTGGTACAAGAGCCTCCCTCTCAAGACAACCCACTCTGGAAACACCCTCGAGTGCTCCTGACTCCTCATATTGCAAGCGATGTGCAGATTGAAGGTGGTGTGGCGGTGATTGTTGAGAATCTGCGAAGAGAGGGTGAGGGAATGCCTCTGTTGAATGTGGTTGACCGGTCTAAAGGCTATTAGATTTTCCGCCTGCGACAGCACCATGCTGATAGCGGCCTGACTGGCGCAGGCCAAATCTGCCAACGTTTGTTCTAAAGGAAATTTTGAGCGTCGTGATCAATGGCGCCTTTTCCTGCGGCGAGGGTAGGGGAGAGAGTTGCAGGTGTTGGCGATAACGCACGAGATAGCGCTCAATATATTCATCCCGGACACTGATCTGACCAGTCTCTTTGCGCACCCGATATGCGTTTGTAGGAAAACCCGGAGAGGTGACAACTGATACCGGAGGATACAGTTATCCAGTTCGGGCCTTGAATCAACCAGAATACAATGGCCACCCCACTGTCGCGATGCATTCGCGGTCATCGGGTGTCGTCCTCAATCACAACCGACGCTCCCATGACCAACTGTACCCAATGTTTCTCCCGTTGACTGCGCCTATCGGCCCCAAACAGATGCCTTTGATCACAGGAAAATACAAAAAAAGTCGAGTATTTCAATACAAGGAAACGATAAATATGCGAAATACAGCTGAAATAACTGACACGGAGCACCGCTATGACACGATCAGTCGCGGTTTGCACTGGGCGATGACTGCAGCTTTTGCCTGGATATATTGCTCAGCCGGCGCGCACTATCTTTTTGCTGAGTCTGCGTTTGAAAAGTTTATGTGGCCGACTCACAAGCCGGTCGGTCTGTTACTGATGATACTGCTTCTGCTGCGTGCAGGTTGGAGCCTATTGAACAGACACGCCCGTCCACCGAGCTTGAACATTGGCGCTCGTTTGGGGCATCTGCTGCTCTACGGCTTCATGTTCTTGATTCCCTTCCTGGGGCTTCTCCGTCAATACGGATCAGGCCGGGCGTTCTCGGCGTTTGGCCTAACGGTGATGGATGGATTTAACGGGGAGAAGATTCAATGGATGATTGACTTGGGAAGCAACTTCCACAGTTTGCTGGGTTGGACAATGTTGATCTTGATCACGGGGCACGTCGGTGCCGTTATCCTGCACTGTGCCAAAGGACATCCAGAGGTTTTGCGACGTATGGCTGGAAGTGGTGGTAAAGCCTGATAGGCACGGCGACAGTGGACCACCATCCAGGGCACCCGCAGGGCTGAGGAGATGCTGATTCAGCTGGCAGCTTGACCGGTCATGATGTCATTCCTTGTTTTTAGCGCATGTTGCTTACAAAGCTGTTTTTACAAGTCGTCCAGTGCCAGATACTTTTCAGTTTGAATTATCAGCTCGCGCTCCGAAAAACTCGTTAATTCAGCCGACATTGCATGGCTATCCCCTGAGCGTTTGAGTTCAACCAGGGTTTTTTTCATAGCATGGATGGCTGCCCGTTGCAGATCCGATGGCACGATGACAAGTTGATAACCAAGTTCTGCAAGTGTTTGTAGAGAAACGAGTGGGGTTTTTCCGCCATAGAACATGTTCATGAGTTTTGGCCCAGGAATCCGTTGGGCAATAATCTGAATTTGCTCCAGCGTCTCCGGCGCTTCTACAAAAATCATGTCGGCACCCGCATCAACGTAACGTTGTGCTCTAACAAGCGCTGCTTCGAAACCTTCAATTGCTATCGCGTCAGTGCGAGCGATAACTAGGCAATTAGTGTCATGCAAGCTAGCACGCGCCACTTTTATCTTCTGGCACATCTCTTCGGTATCAATAAGCGACTTGTTATCCAAGTGCCCGCATCGCTTAGGGAATGTTTGATCTTCCAGATGGAAGCCGGCTACACCGATGCGTTCCAGTGCCCTCACGGTGCGTTGCACGTTGGCAGTACCACCAAATCCAGTGTCAGCGTCTGCGATAACGGGAATATCGCTGGCTTCTACAATTTTCTCAATCCGCTCGATAACTTCAGTAAAGCTCAGTAAGCCGATATCTGGATACCCAGCAGATCTAGCGATAGCGCCACCACTTGCATACACAGCGTCAAAACCAGCCAGGCTGACTAGTCTTGACGACAGGCCGTCATAGGCACCAGGAGCCATAATGGTTTTTCCTGAATTCAATAGATCACGTAGAGCTTGAGAGCTTTTCAATTGTAAACCTCGCTTTAAATAGTTAATTCCAGGCAAGCGCGCCTGATGTATTTTTAATTGCCGCCAAGATAGGCTCGATACATGAGAGTAATGCCGCTAGCCAATATGATGATATTTATTAGCTTCGTGAACGTATTGCGAGACATTTTAAATGAGATGTGATCACCAGCCCAAAGGCCTAACATTAAAGCTGGCAATAAGTAGATCGCAGTCACAACTAACGCAAGGTCGGCGTATGCTCCCGCTATGGTGAGCATGGAAATGCGTACGAGCGTGCTAATTCCTATCAATGTACTTTGAGTGGAACTTGCTTTCTCTTTGGTGTTTATCCTGCCGTTCAAATATATTGCGTACAGGAAGCCACCGCTACCAAAAAGGGCGCCAAACAGGCCGCCGCCCATACCCAAGGGCATTGCCCAAGCCGCAGATATGTAACTAGTTCGTACAGGCTTTGTAAGCATATACAACGCGTACAAGGTTACGAAACACCCCATCGCGAGCATTAAAACGTCAGATTTAGTTTTTAGGAGCACCGCTATGCCAGCCATGCTACCAATGGCCATGAATGGCAGCAGCCTAGCGAGTTCAATGCGCACCACATGCTGATGAGAACGCGCCAGTTTTCCAAATGCAGCCACGCAGTCAAGGAGCACCAGTAAAGGGATCACTTGCGACAGAGGCATGTAATTCACTAACACAGGCCCCGCTACCAGTGCCGTTCCAAAACCTGCAATAGAAAAAATTATGTATGCCAAGCTGATGGTAACGAACATTACTACCAAGGTCGTATTGTCGAAAGGGGCGTGGAGAAAAGCATCTGGCATTGTCGGCATTTCCGTTACATGTTGTTTCATTACCCTACCCAACATGGCAAAAAACCACTAATATGGAAATGACATCTTACTGATCACATTTTGGCATAGCTGTTATGATATCAATGAAGCAGTTGCGATATTTTGTAGAAATCGCGGAACATGGAAGCTTCAGTGTCGCAGCGCAAAGATTGTTTATTGCTCAATCAGCGCTAAGTCGACAAGTGAAGGAGCTAGAAAGTAACCTTGGTACGCTTTTGTTCGAGCGCACCGCAAGACAGCCCCATCTAACACATGCTGGGTTAGCCTTCTTACCTAGGGCCAAATCAATTTTAACTGACGTCGATAGCGCAGCTCGACTGGCTATTTCGGTAGGCAACGGTCAAAGTGGTACTATTCGACTTGGTCATGCCAGCACTGTTCCGCTTATAGGAAATTTAAAAGATGTGCTCGGGCTTTATCTTGAGGGCATGTCCGATGTTCATATTGAAGTGTCGGAGGAGTCTTCAGAAACACAGCTGATTAATTTAGTTGACAATCGCATTGATGCTGGATTGTTTCGATTGCCGGTTTTGCATCAATTAAATGACATTAAGCTTCTTACCCTGTTTCGTGAGAAAGTTGTCGTCGCAGTTGGGCCTAGCCACCATCTGGCATCAAGAAAATCCATATCACTTACCGAGTTGCGAGACGAGTCATTCGTCTCGATAGCACATCCAAAACGCGGTGGGCTTAGTTATCTTTCATTTGAGCTTTGCGCTCGTGCAGGATTTGCGCCGAAGTCAGCGCAGGTTTATTCGTTAAAAAGTACGCAATCATTGCTTATCCAAGCAGGATTCGGCATAGCTCTACTTCCCGTTTCGATGGTTGATGCTTCTTCCTTGCATGCCATTGATATCACAGATGAGGGTTGTGAAAGTGAGGTCGTTCTTGCCCATCACGAACGCGATTCCACTCTGGTCGCGGCTTTCGTTGAGCACTTTCGAGATGCATTTTCCGTCGTTTGAAGTTCAGCGTTATAGCACGGTAGAGAGTCGAAAATAATCGATGTCTATCCCTCGGTGATAGGTACCGTGCCAAACCAAACCAAACCAAACCAAACCAAACCAAGCCAGCGACTCTACCGTTTGCTTAAGTCTTTTCGGTCGATTGTCATATAAACCTGCATGCCATTTCCTGGCATTGAAATGTGGCAAGCCTCCGAGAAGGGAAGGGCACGCAGCAAATCTAGCATCGCGCTCAAGCTGTCTTGCATCATAGTCGCCCCATGACACCCAAGCCGCGTCTTTGAGTTTCGTATGCCTCGCAATGGCCATGTACATGACCACAGCCTGTGGTCGCAGATAGCCGCCACCTTTCACACGGCTTCCACTCGCTAAAAGGTAAGGCAGGATCACTAACAAATCGTGGGCAAGCCTTAGAGCCGATCCAGGTTTCCGGGGGATCAAGGCGGAAATGGATATATTCGATAAATTGCCGGTCAGTCCACCTGAGAAGCGAAATGCCTTTCAGGAAACTCCAGTTCATCATCAATTCCAGGCTATGGGTCGCTACGTTGAAATCCGTCCGACCTAAGCGCCACGAAGGCGCTATCGATCGGAGATACCATGCGCAGAGTTCAGCATTAATGAACGGTTTGCATGCCGGGTCAATGGTTCTCAGATAGTCACGGGCGTAGCGGTTTTCGGGGAAAGCATCACTGTAGGGATTCCAGTGCTGGTATGGTGGAAAAATTGGGTTCCTCGGATTTCGGAGAATTACTTCCGGGTACTTCTTATGAGCCTCATGAACATATCTAACATAGCACATCATTTAACATAATATACATTATGCGAACCATCCTATACAGGCGCGGGAGCGTCTGGTGGTCAGATTTGAAGCCTGACGCGACTTATCGCACACGCCTGAGCGATATCCTTCATCTGTTGGCAGATATCCAATCTGGCATGAACGAACCTTCGTTCATCTGGTGCTGATCGTTAACGCTCAGATTTGAACGCTAACGTTCAGGCTTGAGCTACCTCTAGCTCACCAGAGAGCTACTTAGTCAGTGGCCAGATTTGAATCCTGATCGGCATCCGGCAGCAGCTCCAGCGGCGGCATTCCATAACACACGATGAACATGTCTTTGCAGCCCAGTTCGCGATACCAGTCCACCACGTCATCAATCAGCTCGTCCAGGACCCCGATCAAAATGTCATCGGAACCTTTCGCGGCACTTTTCTCGTATCGATAACGCGCCTTGGTGAAAACGTCGCGATATTTCTCGATCCAATGCTCATGGCGATCAAGCCGAATACGTTGCCGGATCGATTCAGGTATCGCATAAAACAGCGTCAGCAGATCGTGCTTATTCGGGTATCTGCGGTTAGCCGGAACTCTCTCTACTGTTTTCAAATACTCGTGTGCAGCCTCAAGCGCATCGTCGTCCAGTTTGTATGTTTCATTGACCTGGCCAAGCTTGTCATCGGGCTTTGATACGAAGCTTTTCAGCAGGATTTCCATTCCGATTGCAGCATTAATCTGCGCAATGTCCAGCATGTCATGGCCACGTCTAAGATGTATTGCAGCCTTCAAATAACGGTAAGCGCTCTCGACCATCCAAGGCGTTAGGTGCTGCTGCATTAGGCTTACTCCAGATTGAAATTTTCAACCAGAGCTTAACTCGAACAGATGCAGGGGGTTTAACAGTGGTATGAACACTCCCCTTCAGCTACGATTTATCTATAACCAAAAAGAATAACTAAACTAAATGACTATTTAGTTGAGCTAAGTAATGCACAGGACGTGCTCAGGGGGCGAGTATTTCCTGAAGAAACTCAATGAACACATTGATGCGACTGGAACCACGATGATTGGGCAGGTACAGCGCATTGATACAAGTGCTCGCACTGCCAGGGTTGACCTCATACTGCTCCAGCACGCGCGTCAGGCGACCTGCGCTGACATCGTCACGCACCAGCCAATCAGCCAATAGCGTCACCCCGCCCCCGGCCAACGCTGCCTCGCGAAGAATGTCAGCGTTGTTACTTTGCAGCCTTCCTTGCACATTCAAGCGAATGATTTCCTCATCGCCCTTGAATGTCCAATGGTGGTGGCCCGTGCGGTAATCAAAACGCAGGCATTGATTCTCCAACAGGTCACGGGGATGTCGTGGCAGTCCGGTACGCGTGAGGTATTCGGGACTTGCCACAACCCAACGCTGGAAATTGCCCAGGCGCTTGCTGACGATGTCATCACTGACGACCGATGAACCAAGACGCACTGACACATCTATTTGCTCGCTGAGCAGGTCACTGACCTCGTCACTCAGAGAGAGGCTGATCTCCAGGCCGGGATGACGATCCAGCAGTCGTCCCAGATGAGGAGCGATGATGCGTCGGCCGAATTCCACCGGGACGCTGGCCCGTAAGCGCCCTTGAGCTTCGCTGCCACGATCGGTCACAACGGCATCGGCTTCGTCGATGGCCTCGATGATCGCCACTGCCTTTTCGAAATAGTCCTGCCCCGCCACCGTGACGCTCGTGTTGCGCGTGGTGCGGTTCAACAAGCTGGCGCCCAGCTCGCTTTCCAGCCCCGCTACCTGCCGAGTCACAGACGAAGTGGAGATACCAAGTTTGCGCGCCGCTGACGAATAGCCACCACAGCGTACGGTTTCGACAAACATTTTGAGCGCCAGCAACTTATCCATAAACGGCGTCCGGGATAGAAAAGGAAAGGTAGCGACTGTGCATGACCAGGCGTCGTACGTCTTGCATCGCTGTGCTCAATCAGTAGTGGATCAAGCCCGATATGAGCCGCTGAATCAGGATGGAGTGATGCCCATGATCCGATTGCCCATGCTCACCCCCCAGTCCCCCATGCGCCAGCCTTCTGCAAGTTGCTGTTTTTGCCAGGCTTGCAGGGCTTTATCGAGGTCGCCAATGTTGTCGATTGCCTGAGCCAGGAACAGTGCATTGCGGGCCGCCTTGGCCGTGCTTCCGGCGGTATGAGGTCGCGGCACAAAAGCGGCATCGCCGGTCAACAGCACACGCCCGAACACCATTTGAGGAACGTTGAGATCAAGGATCGCCTGGACAAAAATGTCCTTGGTCTGGCGAATCAATTCGCGAAAAGCCGGGTTCGCATGCCGCTCCGCCATTTCCCGTATGTAAGCCTCCTGCTCCGCAGCCAAAGCCCCCGGTGGAATGGAACGGCTACGCCGCTGGCCGTCGCGATCAGTGAGTACGGCGTCCAGTTCCGGCCCTTGCGCGGCTTTCAAATACCATAGCCAGTTGAACCGGCGCTCGCCAGGATCTACGGAGCCGTTCAAGCCCGGCACCATGTACTCCAACATCAGCGATCCAGGGTCCTGTTGAAAAACAAAATCCTGGTAAAGCTGCGTCCTGGCGAAGTCTGGAAGTCGGTCTTCATCAACAAGCCCACGCCAAACCACGTAGCCCGAATAGCTATGTTGCGTCCCGGGCAACACCCTGCTTCGCACGAATGAACCCGCACCATCGGCCCCCACCAGCAGGTCTGCCTCGGCACAACTGCCGTCGGCAAAAAACGCGGTCACTCGGTGCTCATTCTGAGCCAGATCCACCAGTGTCTTGCCACGGTGATAATGCTCGACAGGAAATGCAGAAAATAACGAGCCATACAGTGTGTTCCAGGACGTCTGCGTTTGCGGCATCGGTTCTTTATGCACGACGGTACCGGCTCGATCCAGATACAGACGATCATGGGACCGGACACCTAGCGCACGGGTATGTTGGATGCCCGCATAGCGGAAATGCTGCAAGACATCCGCTTGCAGAACAATGCCACCGCCACGGCTATCCATTGCCGCGGGGGATCGCTCGAAAACATCGACCTGCCAGCCAATCGCGCGCAACGCCGTGGCGGCAAACAGTCCTCCCAGAGAACCACCAATGACCAGGGCCTTTGGAACATCCGGACTCTTCATTACCCTTCTCCTTGCAGAGTGGTGATTCCCATACCAACCGTTTTGAGCTGCGTTATGCCAGCGCCGGATAGTCGATGTACCCCTTGGCGTCGCCACCAAAAAAGCTGTTGCCGTCCGCCAGATTGAGCTCGGTACGCCCGCGCAGGCGAGCCGGCAAGTCGGGGTTGGCAATGAACGGCCGACCGAAAGCGATGAGGTCGGCACGCCCCTGCGCGATGGCCAGTTCAGCGGTTTCTCCGTTGTAACCACCTGCCAGCATCAGAACGCCGTGGAAGTCAGTACGCAGCTGTTTGATGATGGCGTCCCAGCGCGGATCATTACTTTCATCGAGCACCGTGCCGACCATCATCGGTTCCACCAGGTGCAGGTAAGCGAGATTCCATTGATTGAGTCGGGAAGCGATGTAGCCAAAGGTCTGTTCCGGGGTGTCATCACCCATCCCCATGAAACGTCCCATCGGTGTCAGGCGCACAGCAACGCGTTCGGCACCTATTTCTTCGGCCACCGCTTGCACGACTTCGAGCAGTAGCCGCGCACGGTTTTCAATACTTCCACCGTAGCGATCGCTACGCTGATTGCTGGCACTGTTGATAAATTGGTCCAGCAGGTAGCCATTGCCCGCGTGGATTTCCACGCCGTCCATACCGGCCAGAAGCGCATTGCGAGCGGCCTTGCGGAAGTCGGAAACGATCGCTTCGATCCCCGGAATGTCCAGTTCCTGAGGGACAGGTACATCACCCCACACCCCCTCACCCTTCTCATTCAGAATGAAGGTCTTGCCGGGGACCGGCTGTGCGGTCGGTGCCACCGGTAAGCCGCCGTTGGGTTGAAACACGGGGTGTGACACCCTCCCCACATGCCAGAGCTGCAGGAAAATGCGCCCGCCCTCTGCATGCACGGCTTCGCTGACCGCTTTCCAGCCGTGAATCTGCTCGTCGCTATGGATGCCGGGCGTCCAGGCGTAACCCTGACCCTGCTGCGAAATCTGAGTAGCCTCGGTAATGATCAACGCAGCACTGGCGCGCTGACGGTAGTACTCGACGTTCATCGATGTCGGTACGTTGCCGGGCTGCCCCGCCCGTGAGCGAGTCAGAGGGGCCATGGCGACACGGTGATTGAGGTTGAGTTGGCCGAGTTTGATTGGGCTGAACAAGTGATGAGGCATGATGATTTCCTGAATGGATAGGGATTGAACAAGCGGCTCAAGCTGCCTGGTTTCGTTTCAGTATCTGGAACATTATTTCGCTGGGTTGCGCGCCACTGATCACGTCATCCGCGATCTGAATACTCGGCACCGAGCGCACCCCGGACGCCTTGATTTGCTCTTCGAGTTTCAAAACTTCAGCAGTGCCTTTATCGGTGTTGAGAAAGTCGACAATGGCCCCTCGGTCCAGCCCTGTTTCGGCACCGATATCGGCCAACACATTAAGGTTGCCGATATCCCGCCCCTCGCCGAAGTACGCCTTGAAAATGGCCTTGACCAGCAATGAAGCGTCTTTACCCGCCTGTTGCTCCCGCCATACCAACCGATGCGCCGCCATGGTGTTGGGGGTTGTTTCGACACGCTCATAATGGAAGCCAAGGCCGACGGCCTTACCGGCGTGGGTGACCTGCGCGTCCATGGCCTGGCTGCGCGCCCAACTGCCGAACTTGCCAGAGCGATAGGCTTTACGATCCATGCCTTGAACAGGCATGACCGGGTTCAATTGGTAAGGCAGGAAGTGAATGTGGCAGCCAGTTGATAAACCCGACGCGGCAAGCGCACGTTCGAGATTTTCTTCACCGATCCAGCACCATGGGCAGATGAAGTCGTAAGTCACCTGAATAGTGGAAGAGTGCAAACTCATGACGGCCTCCGTGGTTGAATGTTTTCACATCCCCAAGGTAAGCGTCCGGTGCCCCCCGGAGAATCCGCCTGCCACGCAACGATGCTTTTCGCAAAACGCAACGATGAGGTGATCTGCGCGCCGGCGCACTGCCGTCGTTGCGCCCGGCGCAATGTAGCGTTGCGCCTTGACGGGGTACTCCATCGCAAGCGCTCTGCTTAAGCTCTCTGCGCAGAAAGTCTGCCGTACGCCAATCGCACGCGGCGGATTGAAAAATCTGTCGTTTACTCAGTTCGAGAGGTTAGGCGATGCAGCGCAAGACGATCATCGGTGCCGTTCTGGCGCTTGGCGTGGTGGGGATAGGGTTCGCGTTCTGGATGATGTGGAGGCCGCAAATAGCTACTGTCAGCCAGCCTCAGAGTGCCGGGCGCGAAACCCTGGACAGAGGCCGGCGCATCGTCGAAACGGGAGACTGCGCGGTCTGCCACACGCGGCCAGGAGGCGATTACATGGCGGGCGGATTGCCATTGAAAACGCCCTTCGGAACACTCTTCACCACCAACATCACCCCGGACCGGGAAACCGGTATCGGCAAGTGGTCGCTGGAGGCCTTTGAACGAGCCATGCGTGAAGGCATCGCCCGCGACGGTCACTTTCTCTATCCAGCTTTCCCGTACGTGCATTACCGAAGGTTGAATGATGCCGATATCGCGGATGCCTACGCCTTCCTGATGAGCGTGGACCCGGTCAAGTACACCGCACCTGAAAACCATATGGTTTTCCCCATGAACTTCCGTGCGCTGGTGTCTTTCTGGAACTTGCTGTTCCTGCATGGGGATCCGTTGGAACCACTTCCCGACCGGTCAGCGCAATGGAACCGCGGACGCTATCTGGTCGAAGGCGCGGGACACTGTTCATCCTGTCATTCGCCCCTGAATCCGATTGGCGGCGAGAAGAGCAGCGAACTGTTCAACGGCGGTATCGTCGACGGCTGGACGGCCCCCTCCCTGCGCGGGATGGCCGCAGCGCAACACCCCTGGAATGAAGCCCAATTGGTCGCCTATCTGACGGGCAAGGTCGCCGAAGATCACGGTGCAGCGGCGGGCCCGATGTTGCCGGTCAGCCTGAGCATCGCGCAATTGCCGGTTGAAGATGCCCATGCCATCGCCCGCTATATTCTTGACCTCAAAAAGACCTCTTCGCACGTGACGTCACCGCCCTGCCCCCCTGAGGCCAAGCCCAGTGCCCAGGCGCTGCCGGGCGCGGCGCTGTTCGAAGGTGCCTGCGAAAGTTGCCACGGCTCCGCCGCCCCTATGCGCGCCATTGAATCGAGGCCCGCTCTGGCAAACACCAGCGCAGTGACGGCGGACTCGCCACGTAACCTGATCCAAACCATCCTGCAGGGCATCCCGATGTCCAGCGCCGCTTCCAGCCACTACATGCCTGCCTTCGCAGACAGTCTGGATGACTCCCACCTTGTCGCAATTGCCGAGTACTTGCGCAACGAGAACTGCCCGAACAGACCCTGGACAGACCTCGACAAGACAATCAACAGCATTCGGGCTCAGGAGCAGCAACCGTGATCACACTCGACATCAACGGCAAGACGCATGAACTGGACATCCCGCAAGACATGCCGCTGCTGTATGCCCTGCGCAACCAGGTAGGACTCAATGGCGCGAAATACGGCTGCGGTTTGGGTCAGTGCGGCGCTTGCACCGTTTTAGTGAACGATAAACCGGTGTTTTCATGCCTGACACCCTGCGGCGCGCTGGCGGGCAAATCAGTGCGTACAGTGGAGAGCCTGGGCAGCGCCGACAAACCGGGGCCGTTGCAGAAAGCCTTTATCGACGAACAGGCGGCCCAGTGTGGTTATTGCATCGCGGGGATGATCGTACGAGCGCAGGCTCTATTGGAGGCCAACCCTCATCCGGACGATGAAACGATCCGTCGCCGCATGGCGCCCAACCTGTGCCGCTGTGGCACTCATGTGCGGATCCTCGCTGCGATCAAGTCGGTCATCGCGCAGGGAGACAAGGTATGAAGTCCTCAACGCAAAACGTCGATCTGAGCCGCCGCGCCTTCGTGATAAACGGCGCGTTGGTGATGGGGTTCGCCATGCTCCCGGGTATACCGCGCGCCTTCGCTGACACCGAAGTGGACACCTTGGGTACAGCGATCCTGGCGCCTGATCTGCCAGGCAGCCTGCGGGCCACGCCCTATCTGGACGCCTGGATCCGCATTGACGCGAAAGACGGCATCACCGTCTACACCGGCAAAGTGGAGCTGGGCACTGGCGTCAAGACCGCGCTCCTGCAGATCACCGCTGAACGCCTGGAAGTATCACCTGGTCTCATCCGCTTTCTCACTGCCGACACTGCGCTGACACCCAATGAGGGTTACACCGCCGGCAGCCATACGATCGTCGACAGCGGCACTGCATTGTTCAACGCCGCCGCCCAGGTGCGTCAGTTGTTACTCGAATCCGCGGCAAGCCAATGGCGATGCAACATCGACAGCCTGAGCACGCGGGATGCTGTGATCTACGATGGGCAAGGCCACAGCATGACCTACACACAAGCGGTGGTCGGGGTTCAATTGCATCGCTTTGCATCGGCGAGTTCCCCCTTCAAGCCAGCCAGCAGTTTCACCCTGATCGGCAAATCATTGCCTCGGCTGGACATCCCGGACAAAGTCAGCGGCGGTTCGGCCTATGTGCAGGACATGCGCCTGCCCGATATGCTGCATGCCCGCGTGATACGTCCACCCCGGCGCGGCAGTCAGCTTCTGGACATTGACGAAGCCGCCCTCAACAAACTCCCCGGTGTGGTAAAGCTGATCCGCAACGGCAGTTACCTCGCCGTGGTCGCCACCGATGAGTGGCTAGCGGTCAAAGCGATGCGCGAGGGCTACGCCACTGCCCGCTGGACAGAAGGTAATCCGCTACCTGACTCGACACATATCCATCAACTCCTCACCGAACTGCCAGCGCGGCGCTACCCGGTGAGCGCCAAGGGTCACCTCACGCAACCTGAGTCGCGTGCGTACAAGGCACGGGTGACCAAGCAATACCTGATGCACGGTTCCATCGGGCCGTCTTGCGCTGTGGCCCGGTTCAAGGATGGGACGCTGACCGTCTGGACCCACACCCAGGGTGTTTATCCTCTGCGCATGGGCATCGCCGAGATGCTGGGTCTGCCTGTGCAGCAGGTACGCTGCATCCATGCTGAAGGCTCCGGCTGCTATGGTCACAACGGCGCCGATGACGCCGCCGCCGATGCCGCGTTGATCGCCATGGCCCTGCCTGGCAAGCCAATACGGGTGCAATGGATGCGCGAACAGGAAAATCTCTGGGAGCCCTACAGCTCGGCAATGCTCGCCGAAGTGGAAGCGGGACTGGACGACAGCGGGCGTCTTCGTGACTGGAAATACGAGCTCTGGAGTACTCCGCACAACGAACGCATCGTCAATGCCGGGCGCCTGTTACCGGCGTGGCTATTGGCCAAACCTTTCACCCCTGCACCTTCAGTCCCGATCGCCCAACCCGAGGGTGATGGCGACCGTAACGCAGTTCCGTTGTATGAGATACCCAACCTGCAGGTTGACCTGAATTTTGTGCTGACCATGCCATTCAGGACTTCGGCCATGCGTTCGCTCGGTGCCCATATCAACGTGTTCGCCATCGAAAGCACGGTGGATGAACTGGCGGCTCGGGCCGCAGTGGATCCGGCGCAATTTCGCCTGAATCACTTGAGCGATCCGCGTGCACGGGCGGTGGTGGAGCGCGTGGCCAGTGCGTTCCGCTGGCCGCAAAAAGCAACAGGCCCCGGCAGCGGAATCGGCTTCGCCTTCGCACGCTATAAAAACATCATGGGTTACTGCGCCATCGCCGTGCAGTTACATGTACAGCGCCAGACCGGGCAAGTGACGATTGATCGGGTGGTTGCCGCCGTCGACGTGGGACAAATTGTCAGCCCCGATGGGCTGCTCAATCAGATTCAGGGCGGCATCGTGCAGTCCGCCAGCTGGACGCTCTATGAACGAATCCTCTATGACGCCAGTGGCCTGCATAGCTTCGATTGGAGTGGCTATCCGATCTTGCGTTTTCCCGAGGTGCCGAAACAGGTCGAGGTCCACATGATCGATCAGCCGGATCAGCCATTTCTCGGTGCCGCGGAAATCGTCCAGGGACCCATGGCCGCAGCGCTGGGCAACGCCATCAGCGATGCCACCGGCAAGCGATTGCTTGATCTTCCACTGGCTCGACGTGGCTGGCAGGAATCGTTGGGATCATGAGCGATCCTGACGTGCTGAATCGGTCGCCTATCGCACACTCGGAATAAAAAAAGGCGGTGAAGGATCACTTGCACCGCCCTACCCCAATCAAGGGAAATGTTTCTCTTCTATAAAACATGCCGTTGGAAGAGAACGGCATGTACACGCAACACTCCTCAAAGCGCCGCCTGTCAGTCAAGCGGGCCGCTGACCCGCTGAATATACTTTCACTTGCGTTCTATCGGATAACGCCTAAAACAATGCCAACTGGTAATTAATGATTATCCGATTTTCGTCTTGTTGGCGGGTGTTCGGGATGTTGTTTCGTACCATTGCGTTTTTCCACATGACGCCAATGCCTTTTAACGGTCCCGATTG
>NZ_JBFUHY010000047.1:0-37099 GCF_056402155.1 Pseudomonas sp. P4_C1 | reverse complement strand
ACGCACACCTTCACGCCCCATGCTCCCGTACTTGAAACCACCGAAAGGCATTGCGTCGAATCGATAGTCCGAGGAGTCGTTGATCATGACGCCGCCAGCCTCAAGCCGCTTGGCTGCCTTCAGCGCAACATTCAAATTACTGGTGAAGATCCCCGCATGCAGGCTGTAGTCTGGTTCGTTGGCGAGCGTCAGGGCCTCATCCAGGGAACCTACGCTCTGGAGTATCACGACAGGGCTGAACACTTCCTCGCACCACAGCTTGCAGTGGCGGTCGACGCTTTCCAGAACGGTGGGCGAATAAAGCGAACCGTTGCGTGTATTGCCAAACAACAAGGTTGCGCCTTTAGCGATGGCGTCATTCACCACCTCCTCGGTACGCTTGGCTGACGCCTGAGTAATCATCGGGCCGACATCCGTCTGCTCATCCGCTGGATTACCCACGATCAACTGGCTGGTTTTCTCAATGAAGCGTGTTTTGAATGCTTCGTAGAGTGGCGCCTCGATTAAAATCCGCTGGGTGCCAATGCAATTCTGTCCGGCAGCCCAAAAAGCACCCGACACACACGAATCGACTGTTTCATTCAGATCGCAATCGGCCATTACGATAACCGGGGCATTTCCGCCGAGGTCCATCGCCAGTTTCTTGAGCCCGGCTGTACGCGAGATTTGCTCACCCGTGACGAAGCCGCCCGTGAACGAAACCATGCGTACCGCCCGGTGCGCGACCAAGGCCTTGCCCAGAGCAGCACCTCCTGTGGCGACTGTCACAACAACTGGAGGCAGGCCTGCGTCGATAAGACAATCCACCAGTTTGATCGCTGATAGAGGTGTGAGCTCAGACGGCTTGAGAACAATTGCATTCCCCCCCGCAATGGCAGGTCCCAATTTATGTGCGACCAGATTTAGGGGGTCGTTGTAAGGTGTGATCGCGACAATTACACCCAGGGGCTCGCGAGTGAACCATCCCTGGCGAGATTCGGATCCGACATAAGCATCGAAAGGAATCACTTCACCGGCATTACGCTTGGCCTCCTCGGCCGACAACTTCAACGTATTGACGCAGCGCAACACCTCTTTTCTCGCTTGCTTCAGCGTTTTACCCGACTCCGCCACAATCAGTTTGGCAAAGGCGTCCTTATCACCCTCAACCGAGAACGCCGCCTTTTCCAATATGCGTGCCCGTTCATGTCGCGGCAGGTCCTTGGCAATCAAGGCACCCAAACTAGCCGTGTCGACTATCGTGGTGGCCGATGAAGCAGGCATGTCTGCCACCTCACCCACCTTGCTACCGTCAAACGGGCTAAGCACCGTAATGGCCTTATAATCAGCAGCGAGTGAGAGACTCAAGCTATTCATGATTACTTACCTGACTGGGTTTTAATCTTGTGGATGCTCACGATATCGGCGAGCAAGGCAAAGGCGGTTTCAAAGCGACCGGCACCCGCACCCACGACAGTGACAGGGCCGAGAATGGCGGTATTAAAGGTGATTGCGTTGGTTGCTCCACTCACACCGCAAAGCGCGTCATTGGATGGCAGTAACTGAGGACTAACCGAGGCAGAGATCGAGCCATCACTCAGCTTCTCTGCACTGCCGATAAGCTTCCACCGGGCATTGGCTTTCGTTGCCTCAGCAATATCTTTGGCGGTAATTTCAGAGATGCCCTTGCACAGAACATCGCTAGGCTTGAGCTTTGCACCCAGCAGTTCATTCGCCAGAATGACGACCTTAAGACGGACATCGTGCCCTTCCACATCCGCTGTTGGATCGGCTTCGGCATAACCCAACTCCTGGGCCTTTGCGACAGCGTTGGAGAAGTCCAGACCCGTCTCCATGCTGGAGAGGACAAAGTTGGATGTACCGTTGAGAATCCCTTTGAAGCCGCTGATTTCCGAACCCGCAAGCGACTCCTTGGCCAAACGGATAACGGGCGTTCCGCTCATCACAGAACCTTCAAACTCGAACCGGGCACCGGTGCTTTCAGCCAGCGCTTTCAAACTTTCAGCATGCAGCGCCACCGGCCCTTTGTTGGTGGTCACAACGCTAACGCCCTTCTCCAGAGCCCAGCGGCAGAAGGTAGTGGCTGGCTCACCGTCCACAGGGTTGGTGAACGTTGCTTCAGCGATGATATCGGCACCCGAGAAGCGGATGACCGTTTCGTTAGCGGGTTCAGCACTGCCGCCTGGCAAGGTTCTGAAGCCCCCTTTTGCGGCAGGCACTGCAGCCAACTCACGAGCATCCAGACCGTCTTTATTGATAATTGAGCCAAGGTAAAGGTCGCTGACGCCGACAATCTTCAGCTTGAAACCCAACTCATCTGCCCAGCGCGAGTTCTTATCGGCAATAAGCTGAGTTAGGGCGCGATTGACACCGCCGAAGCCAAGTAGAGCAATTTTATACTCAGTCACGACAAAATTCTCATTGTTATGTTTTGGTGCTGAAATAGTAATCCGTTAACTTGCTTTAACGAATATGGCAAACAGAACATTGTTGCGAGCAAAATGCTCGTACAACAGCGCACTCTGCTTTCGCCCGTGCTACTTGGTGCTGGATAAAACAAAAGACGTTACAGTATTTAGAACCCCTGGCAACGCTGAAATTTCACTCCAGACCCTATGAATACGATCTGAGTTCATAGCCTCAACAGTCAATACAATATCAAGATCACCACTCATCACATTGCATGAAATGACTTCAGGCATAGCTGCAACAGAACGGACAACCTCAGCATCACGCATCCTGTCTTTACGATAAACGAAGATTAACGCGTTGATGGGCCCGGCATCCGTGGAGGGCATCCCTTTAATGATCGTATACCCCCTGACGTATCCATCGCGCTCCAATCGTTCAATCCGGAGTCTGACGGCATTCCTGGACAAGTTTACTTTCATTGCAATGTCATTGTGAGCAAGCCGCGCATTACGGGTAAGTTCTTCCAATATTTTCTCATCAACCTTATCTAAAACACGTTTCATCTCTGACTCCAAACTTATAACGAGCGATACTCCGTGTCTGTGGACAACGTCCCGATGAGCTGCATCAGTGCGCCAATATCATTAGGGATTGAAATACACTTATCTGCAGGCCGAGGAGCGCCTATGCCTTTTATGGTACCGAACGCGTCCAATTCATCGATCGCTGCAGCAGGCTTTGATGGGTGTGTTGTCGCTAAGCAGATCATGGGAATAAGCAAGCTGCGCCTGCAGACACGAGCGGCTCGCAAGCCAATCGCGGTATTGGCACTGACCCGATAACCACTCTGCACAAATACCTCATGAACACTGCTGAACGCATCCGAGTCTTCCACGGCCAGCGAGTCGAAAAGTTTTCGCGCCTCCAACCATTCATCTTGCTCTAACTGAATAGCTCCCTCGCCTTCTAACAGCTCCATATTCCGGGCTACTTTATCTCCGCACCGATTAAGAATGCTCCATTGCAAGCGTTCAAAATTCGAAGCCAGTGAAACGTTCATACTAGGCGTATTGGTAAGGCGAATCTGATTGCGACTGTAGAGATTAGACTGGAGAAAATTATGTAGGCCAGCATTGGCATTGGTGGCGACGATCAATTGCCGGATAGGCAACCCCATCTCCCTGGCAATATAACCTGCATACAGCGCACCAAAATTCCCGGTTGGCACACTGAAGGCAACTTCTCTCTTAGGCGCCCCGAGCTGAAGGGCGGAATAAAAATAGAAGGATAGATGTGCAAGCACCCGGACCCAATTCACTGAATTGAACGATATGAGATGCTGCTGCGTTTTGTTGTTACACCCAAAGAACTGTTCGCATAGCCGATGGCAATCAGAATAATCCCCATCCACTGCAACGTTTACAATATTCTCTTCATCAGTACTCAATAAGCGACGTCGATGCTCTTCCGTTATTCCTCTGGAAGGATGCAATACAATTACGGTGACGCCCTGGATCCCTGAAAACGCTGTAATCGCAGCAGCGCCCGTGTCTCCGCCCGTGCAACCCACAACAAACGCTTTCTTTCCCGACTTCAGTAAAGAGTACTCAACCAGGCGAGACATCAATTGGAGGCCAAAGTCTTGATAGACGCCTGCTGGTMCATGAAACAACTCTAATATCCACTCATTACTTGCCGTCTGATAAAGCGGCGCAACCGCTTTGCTTTTGAAGCAGTCAAACGTCTCCTCGAGAATCTGAGACAGCTGATCTTGCGGGACCCACCCCCCCAGAAAAGGCTCGATCACATGGCGGGCCAGCTCATGAAAGGGCAGCCATTCCAACCTGGAGAGTTCATCACTTTGGAAGCGGGGAACCTTGCACGGCACGAACAAACCTCCATCCGGCGCGTACGAGCTCATCAGTACCTCGCTGAATTCGAATGTTTTACCAGGCGTCCGTGTGCTGACGTACTTCATGATCTTAGACACCCTCTCGCCATCTACGAGCTGCCACCCGCAAGGCGATGCTCTGCTGAAATTCAGTGCGGCGACTTTCACCGCCTGCTACCAGCTTCAGACCATTGACTATAAAAGTCAATATAGTGACTATTTAATCTGTCCAACGGCATCCGGCGCCGCTGCAGGAAGGCGCCCTGTCGCTTACCGTTTCCAACGGGCCAGGGACACTAACGCTTAGAAAATCGGGAGAACACCATGTGTACCAGGGACTTGCTGCACTCGCTTTATCAGTACAAGGCATGGTCTGAGGAGGCGCTATTCAAGTGCCTGAAAGCACCTGCGGCAACGTCCTTTCCAGTAGAAATGGAGAAGGCCTGCTATTGGCTCAGCCACATCAATATTGTTGATCAACTGTTCATCGCCCGACTGCAAGGAAAACCCGACGAGTTTGATGACGTCGTCACCGAACAACGGCAAGACATCAGTCAGTTGAAGGAGGATTTTTCGAGAGCAAATCAATGGTTTGTTAACTACACGAAATCAGTCACGGCAATGGAGCTGTCTGATCCAGTGGCATTTAATTTCAAGGACGGAAAACCAGGCAACATGACCAAGGAGCAAATCCTTGCCCATGTACTTTCCCATGGTCTACAGCATCGAGGGGGTATCGGCACGATCCTGCCACGGGAAATCCTGCAGGATCACAAGGACCATTTCACAACGTTTTTGAAACTCTAGGCACCCGTTTTCCTGCCTCATCAAGGAGGATGGGGGAGGCTTTCTCTTTCGATGTCCCAGCCGATATTCAGCTCAGTTCAAGCTCATCGATCACCGCGGCAATTCGCTTACGCCCTTCCCCAGTTATCGTTCTGAGCGGCAGTGGCAAGCTCGGAGAGTGGGTAAAACCACGAAGCTCCGCTGCTGTAGCTACCACGCGCAAGCTTCCTCCGAATTGCCTGAACAATGTCCAGAACGGCTTTAATGACTCAGAAAGGCGTGTAGCCTCGCAGGCATCACCTGACAATGCCGCTCGCGTGATTGCAAGTGCAGTGTTGGGGAACAGCCCTCCCATGACGGAGTACCAAGCGTCGCAGCCAGCATTCATGCCGACAGCAGCAAACGCATCACCACTTACTCCGATCGTAACGTGGTTCGGAATCAGCTTTCGAAGACCATCCACGCGTGCCTTGGCCAGGTAGGGGGCTTCGGGAACGCCCGGGATTTTGATTGAGCTCACATTGGGTAGCTCGGCAATGCGCCCATGCAGTTCGTCAGTAAATTCGAAATGGGTGGTGCCAGGATTGTCATAGACACATAGCGGGACTGAGATATTGGCCGTAACCGTTTCATACAGCGAAAATACATCGTCCTGAGACAATTTCTGATAGGAAACGGGTGGCAGCAACAAGGCTTTGACCCCCACCCTCTGTGCATCCTCAGCTAGCAACAACACGTCGCGGGTGCGTAGCGATCCAATACTGACCATGACAGGCACATCCCCCGCCGCCTCTACCGCCAACTGCGCAACTCGAGAGCGCTCAGCCCGAGAAAGATACGCATAGCTTCCTGTAGACCCGAGAGCACCAATGGAATCTACTTTCGCCGTCACCAGTTGCTGCACAAGGCGAGTGAACGCATTTTCGTCCACTCCCTGCTCATTCATGGGCGTCAAAGGAAATGCGCTAAGACCGGTAAACATCGTTCATCACTCCATGCATTCGCCGATCGACTCATTGGCTCCAGGACCAATCAGCGAACTCTCTATCTTGACGCCTGGCATCATCCTCTGCAGGCCTTCAATCAGCTTGTCGCCAGCTTCAGTCAGGGCTTCAAGCGGCATTGCCGGCAAACTTTCCAGAATGAACCACATGTGTTTTGCCTCAGCACTCAGCCGGGTTCTGACACCTTGCCGCCAATTCCAGCGACGGCATGTCACGCCTGTATCGTCGCGCCATACCACCTCACCAGCGTCTGGATACTCGTAAGCAGGAGCACCTTCTTTCATGGTGTCAAAAGGCTCGGTGCCGTCAGCGGCAACGAGCTGCGGAGAGCCAACATAGGCTTCTATGTTTTCCCCGCCGACCGGGATCGCATACTCAATACTGATGGCATTGTAGAGGTCGACGATGGGATCCAGGCTCGGCAAGCTGCCGTCACGTAAAACCCGCTTACGCAACGCTTCGGCTGAGCTAGGAGTCCGTTGCGGCTTAGCCCCAAACTTTCGAAAGGTATCTGCCCATGCTGCCAGATGGGCTTCTCCCCAGACTGGGTCGCCCGACAATACCGCCTTGCAAGCACGGTCCAAAGCCGCCTGAGCAACATCAGGGTGGGTCAGAGGCGCAGCTTCCACCACAATGCTCAGAGCCCTGAAGCCCGGAGCCAGCTCTGCAATGGTTTGGTCGATTAACGGCAGTACAGACAGCATCAAAAACCTCCAGTGATCCACATGTCACTTTATGCTAGTCATTGCCGACCAAAAAAGTCAATATATCGACCATGCTGACCTGCTGTAACCACCGAGTTGATTGACGAGACTATCGTCAACAGCCGAGAATCCCTGCACATTTTTTCCTCATGATCATTACCAATGACCATAAATACCGGTATATCGACCGCCCCTGGCGCTGACGCTCAGACCGTGAGCCTGGCCGTCGCACGCACGCTTAAACAAGCACGAAAGGCGCAGAAAATTACTCTGGACGAGCTTTCCCGTCGCTCTGGGGTGAGCAAGGGAATGGTCGTTGAAATAGAGAAATGTACGGCGAATCCCAGCATTGGCATCCTTTGCAAAATCGCTGCTGCGCTAGGCCTGTCAGTTGCAGACATCGTCAATGTGACCGAAGCGCCTTCTGCCCATATTATCGACAGTCAAGACATCCCCACTCTCTGGACTGGAGACCTCGGAGGGACAGCGCGGCTTCTTGCGGGCACCACAGGCCCCAACATGATCGAACTATGGCGCTGGGAAATGTTTCCAGGAGAATCCTTCACATCACAGGGACACCCTCAGGGCACGCTTGAACTGTTTCATGTGGAGAAAGGGACGCTGAAGTGTGTGGTAGGGGAAACAGAATTGGTCATCCCTGCTGGAAGCTCAGCAGTGGCGAAAACCGATGTTCTTCACTCTTATTCCAACGCTGGCAGATCCAAGCTGGTTTTCACTATGTCCGTTACGGAGATGCATCAGTAGCCAACCGATGGAACAAGCCGCCCAGCTAAATTTAAATGAGCGTTCCACCCAAAACCACCAAGTACCATACTGAATTTCAGTCAGAATCCCCGTTCGCAATCACTCGTGTAGCGGGTACGAGCGGGGGCAAGATTGGGGGCAACGTCAAAATTTTTGGCCCTGTAACCACCGCCCTAGAGCCCAGTCAAAATGTTTTTCGGGGATCCTGAGAGTCTTTAAAGAGGACGGTATATCACTTTCATGGGTTCGAGGGCCGCGACGAAAACAGCCAATCGAAAACACCTTTCAGCCATCCAGATGCTGCTTGAGCATCGCCCAGGCTTCGTCGGTGATACGGTAGCTCTTGTCGGCCTGAAGCAGGATCACGTCCTCGTCGCACAGGCGTTTAAGCACTTCGCGCACACTGACAAATGTCATCCCGGCAGACAGCGACGCCAGATAGGCATGTACCCCACGGACACCGACGGCACGCCCATCCAAAGTGGCGGCGACCAGCGCATTGAGGACCTTGAAGCGGATCAGACTCGCGCGCAGTCCATAGAAACGAAGCAATTCACGGATGTGTGCATTCAGGCTGCGATCGCATACGAACGCCAGCTGATTGGTCGCTGTCCGAAACGGTGAAGGTGCGCTTTCAGCCGCTGAGCCTGAGTTGTTCAACACGCGAATACTCCCTTTGCGAAATGTTCAGATGGGGTTGCTACGTCTGCCGTAGCAACCCTTCCCGTCTTCGTCAGAAGTCGACGGTGGCCGACAGCTGCAAGGTCCGCGGATAACCCGGGGAGAATGCGCCGTACGAAGCAACGCCCGACCAGTACTCACGATCAAACACGTTCTGCACGGTGGCGCGGAATGTCGTTGGCCGGCCTTCGATCCTGGTGGCATAACGCGCGCCGGCATCGAAACGGGTCCAGGCGTCCAGCTCCTGCGTATTGGCCTGATTGACGAATTGGCTGTCGGTGTAAATGGCACCACCGGTCAGAGTGAAGCCTTCAAGCCATGGTGTATCCCATTCGGCCCAGAAGTTGGCTTGCACGTCCGGCACACCCACCGGTTTGTTGCCGCGGTTGGCTGCTGTCGCCGAATCGGTCAACTCGCCGTCAAGCACAGTCACGCCCCCCATCAAGCGCGTGCCCGGCGCGACTTCGCCGAACATGCTCAACTCGATGCCGCGGTTGCGTTGTTCAGCCTGCACCGAGAACACGTTGCCGGCACCGATTTCACCACTTGGCTTCTCGATCTGGAACAACGCCAGCGTGGTCATGAACGTACCGAACTCATATTTGACGCCGAGTTCATGCTGCTTCGATGTGTACGGGGCGAAACTCTCACCGGCGTTGGCCGCCGTGCCTGGTGCGATGTCTCCTTTGCTCAAGCCTTCAACATAATTGTAATAGAGCGAGACATCTTCCCAAGGCTTGACCACCACGCCGACCAGTGGAGTCGTGGCACTGTCGTTGTATTTCGAGCTGACCGAACCTGCGGCGTTGTAGTTGCGTGATTMGATATACTGGCGACGTACACCGAGGGTCAACTGAAAGCGGTCATCGAGCATGGACAACGTGTCGGTCGCCGCGACGCCGGACAGATCCGATTCGGAAATGCGCAGCACCTTCGGCGAGTTGATGAATTGCTTGGGCACATCGATCGGGTGGTAAATGTTCGAACGGATTTCGGTGCCGTTGTTGATCCCTCGGGACAGTTCATCCTGGTACTGGGTCGCCATCAGCGTGGTCGTGTGAGTGATCGGCCCTGTAGCGAACACGCCGCGGATGCCGACATCGGCCGTCGAACGATCGACGTTGAATTTGTAGTAACCCGGAATGTTGCTGGTATCGCCTGCCTCATTGAGGATTCTCGGCACCTGGTCAGACAACCGCTTGACGTCCGATTTGCCGCCACCGGCATGGGCAAACACGGTAACCGCGTCAGTCAGGTCATATTCGCCCCCCAGCAAGGCCGACTGCTCTTTGGTGTCCGACCAGCCCCAGTCTTGCGGCAGGTTGGTACGACCATTGGGCGCGGACGGGACATCAATACCAGGCGCGACGGTGAATGGCCTCGACGGTGCATCGAAGCTCTCTTTCTGACTGATGTAATCAAGGTTCAAGCGCAAGCGCTCGCCGCGATAATCTAGGGCGATGGCACCGATGCCCAGGTCGCGGTGCTGATCATCAATGGCCGTGTCGCCGCCCTGCAGGTTGCCGTTGAAGCGCACGCCAAACTGGTTTTCCGAACCGAAGCGACGACTGAGATCCAGATGACCGCCAACCTGGGAATCCGAGGCGTAAGTGCCGGTGAAACGGGTCAGGTCTTCATCCAGCGGGCGCTTGGGAACGATGTTGATCACGCCACCGACGCCACTGTTGGGCGAGATGCCGTACATCAGCGCGCCCGGTCCCTTGAGCACTTCAACGCGCTCGGCGTACTCGGTGAATACGCGGTAGTTCGGCGCTACGCCATACACGCCATCGAACGCCAGTTCGCCCAGATTGCCTTCACCGACCGGAAAGCCACGGATGAAAAACGAGTCGACGATGCCGCCCGTCTGACCGGTGGAACGCACCGATGGATCACGTTCCAGTGCATCGGCCACGGTTACCGTTTGCAGGTCGRCCAAGGTCTTGGCGGTGTAACTGGTCACGCTGAACGGGGTGTCCATCACGTCCTTGTTGCCCAGCATGCCCAGGCGAGCTCCGCGCGCAACCTGGCCACCGGCGAACGCTTGCGGCAATGAGGTCGCGCCGTTGTAACGGGCGTTGATGTTGGTGGTGCCGAGGGTCAGCGTATCCGTGCCGTCATCGGTCGGCGTCGCAGCCGAAATGTTCGAGGTCTTGTCGGCGGCAACGGCTTGTTGCTCAGGGCTGGCGGCCCAGGCGTTGGCGCTTCCTGCGACCAAAACAAAATTCAGCATGGCGGTACGAATGGCGAGTGTTAACACGCGCTCACCGCAAGGACGACTGACAACAGGCATGACGTGAGGATCCTATTCATCAAGGGAAAATGGTAATCACTCCCATTGCCAGTCGATCTGCGAAAAAGTATCACCCTCGGTAAAGTTTTTTTGCTTCTGTGCGGCCAAGGTCAGGCATACAGGTGCTCCAGCGGTATCGCGACCACTGGCAACGCTGGGTCAAACGCGTGCCGGGTGGTCTTGTACGGAAAGATCTCGCCGCGGGCGATGGTGGTGAAAATCCGCGCTACTTCGAACGCCTGCCCGGTCTGCCAATGCCGCACACACACCCGCGGATCGGTGTAATCGAGCTGGATGCACGGCACTCGCTTCAAGCCYAACTGCAACGCCGCGTTGAAGCGATGATTGCCGTCCATCACGATGCCTCGCGAGCGCTCGACGATGATCGGTTCCAGCCAATGCCCGGCCCGGATAATCGACTCGCGCAGCATCGTCACGTTGGCCGGGTCGACCTGCTCCGATTGCAGCACTTCGCAAAGCGGCCGCAGCGCAATCTGATAACCGTGTTCCATGGTTGATCTCCTGATTCGCCGGGGATTCAGCAGGCATCTGCGCGAACAATCGGCGCGTATTGGCTGGCCACATCGAGCAGGCGCCGGGCGTGCTCGATCAGCGGCAAGTCGACCATCTCGCCATCCACTTGCACCGCGTGGCTACCGGTCGCAACCGCTCTCATCACCCGATCGGCCCACGCCAGTTGACGCGAATCCGGCAGGAAGGCGCGTTGCACTGTGGCCAGTTGCGATGGGTGGATGCACAGCTTGGCGCCAAAGCCCAGCGATCGCGCGTAATGCGAGTCCTTGGCGACCACCGCCAAATCGCTGATCGCCGGGGTGACGCCGTCGATCGGCGACGGCAAATCCGCCGTGCGCGAAGCCAGCACGATACGGTTGCGGGCGAACACAAACGCCTCGGGAATCTGGCTGCAGTTGATGTCCAGGGAGAAATCCAACGAGCCGAACGCCAGCCGCGTCAGCCCCGCAATCGCGGCAATAGATTCGACCTGTTGCAGGCCTTTGGCAGTCTCGATGATGGCAACGATCTTCAGTTCCGGTTGCCACTCCAGCAGGCACTCGACCACCCGCGTCAGCGCCTCGGGGCATTCGGMCTTGGGCAGGAAAATCCCGCTGCAACGCTCGGGGTAGCGCATGTCGCTGAGCCAGGTCAGGTCCTGGCGCAACAGCGAACTGCTCACGCTGTTCAGGCGGATGTAACGTTCGCAGGCGCCGCTCGGCGTCGCCTCTTGCCAGGCCCAGATGGCGGCGCGTGCGGCGGCTTTGCTGTCCGGATGAACGGCGTCTTCGAGATCGAGGATGATCGCGTCCGGCCCTGCTTCGACGGCTTTGGAAAACCGCTCGGGACGGTTGCCCGGCACGAACAGGTAGCTGATCGCGAGTGGGGTTTTGCTGCTGAGTCGATCGGATTGCATGGTGTTGCTCCTTGGCGTGAACCAGTCGTGATTTCTGAAAATTTTCAGGCCCCTTCAGCGGCGGATTTGCATGCTGTTCCGGGGTTTCTCGCAACAGCCCTTAACGCCTTATTGTTCAAGGATTTAAGGGACTTTTTATCTCGGGGCGAACGAGACCTTGAGCGTGTAAAAACACGTTCATGCGTTCGCCTTGAGCAGGTCTTTATTCAAAAATATTTGAAAACCTTACTTGATAATCGTTCTCGTTCGCAATATTGTTCACGCCGCCAAGAGGAACTATCCTCGCTTCAAAGCAAATCATCAGTATCTCGGGAAGTACCTGTCAGTGATGCCATTTGAATGTCAGTTACGGGTATTTACAGGGGATTGGCCCTCAACGAGTGGCCAATTAACACGTCCGTACAAACCATTATGGAATGGGATTCTCATGCAATTGTTTTGCGAACCATTTATTACGATCAGCGCTTCGAACCCAGACCCGGATTTCGCCTGGCATCCGCCTCCAAATTGTTTAGACCTCGTATCTGACGAGTAAAAAGACTACATGAATCGATAACGCTTAGTTATCGAAACATCAATAGCGACGTCATTTACGGGGCCAGGGGTTAACTATGCCTACAACAAATACACCCGCTGTTGAGCAACGAAATAAAGTTCATCATCCGGAGATGTTAAAGCCGCTGACCGACCCGCTTATTTCCACGCTCATCAATGACTTTCCGGGCACACTTAAAGACTTGGTCAAACAACACGGCTCACCATTGAATCTGGTCTGGCCCCATGCCTTTGAATTAAACACACATGCCTTGCTGGCGGTGTTGAAGCAGTACGACGTGCCTCATGCCCTTTTCTACGGGGCCAAGGCCAACAAGTCCCAGAGCATGCTCAGTGCAGCGGCAAATTCGGGGATCGGCGTTGATGTGTCGAGCATCCACGAGTTGCATGCAGCGCTGCGAGCCGGCACGCCAGCAGAAAAAATCTGTGCCACGGGACCGGCCAAAACTGCCGCGTTTCATCAAGCACTGATCAGCGCCGGTTCATTGATTTGCGTGGACTCGCTGGAAGAGTTCGATCACCTGAAAAGCGTGATCAACGCACAGCCAAGCCTTGCCAAAGCCAAGGTTTTACTGCGCTACAGACCTAGGAGCAGTCCAGGGAGTCGATTTGGAATGGGCTCGGAAGACTTGCTCGAAGGCCTTCAACGGTTGACGAAATACGCTGAGTCTTTTCACTTCGAGGGTTTCCATTTCCATCTCGGCGGCTATGGATTTGAACCCCGTGCACAAGCCTTTCGTGAGGTCACCGGGTTCGTCGAGGCGGCCAGGGAAATGGGCTTGAATCCGCGGATGATTGATATTGGCGGCGGCTTGCCGATTCGTTATGTCGAGCCCCAGGACTATGCTCGGTTCCTGCAAAACGACAATAACCCCAGCCATTATCATAACCTGAAAGTTCCCGCTGCCTATTACCCTTACGGCAGCGACCTGACAGCGCCGCAATGGTTGACGTTATTACTCGAGGCCGAACACTCAAAAGGCCTCTCCATCGCAAACTATTTGAACCGACAGAATATAACCCTGGCACTGGAACCCGGTCGGAGTCTGGTGGACCAGGCGGCCATTTCAATATTCCGCGTCACACGCACAAAAAAACTGGCCGACAACAAAACCGTAATTTTTGTTGAGGGCAGCAGTTTCAGCGCCTGCGAAACCTGGTTCGCTTCTGAATACCTGGTTGATCCAATACTCATCAGCACAAAAGAACTGCCCGACACACCGACCCAAGCGTATATAGCGGGCCATAGCTGCCTGGACGATGACGTCATCACTCATCGCCTGATCAACTTCGCGACTGTGCCTCAAGCCGGCGACTTATTGATTTACATCAATACCGCCGGTTATCAGATGGACTTGCTGGAGAACGAGTTTCATCGCCACCCCCTGCCCCGGCGGTTGACGGCGACCTGTTGTACGGAAGGTAACTTTGCGTTTTCACCTGACTACTAAAGGAAACAATTTAAATGATCTTGAATAAAGTATCCGACCTTATCGGTAATACGCCGATGTTGGGCATCGATGTTCCGGACACCAACGCCCGTTTATTGTTGAAAATTGAAAAAAACAATCCCGGCGGCAGTATCAAAGACCGTATGGCACGCAACATGGTATTGGCTGCGCTCAAGTCCGGTCGATTGAAACCCGGCGGCGTGGTCGTCGAGTCGTCCTCCGGCAACACCGGGATTGGCTTGGCCATGGCAGCGGTCGAGTTCGGCCTGCACTTTATCGCTGTGGTCGACCATCACGCGGCGCAAGACAAGATCGCGGTGATGAAGGCTCTGGGGGCCGACATTCGTTTCGTCAAAGGTACGTATCGCGAAGATGAAGTCGCGGTGGTCGAGCGCCAGCGTATGGCAGCCGAACTGGCGGCCGAGATCCCCGGGGCAGTGTTCATGAACCAGTCCGACAACGCAGCCAATGCCGGCGGCTACAGTGATTTCGTCCGCGAAACCATTGCTCAGGCTGAAGGCGTTGTCGGCGCTTACGTTGGTTGTGTCGGCACCGGCGGTTCGATGACCGGCATCGCACGTGGCTTGAAAGTGCACAACCCGGACACCGTGACCGTCGCGGTGGAACCCGCCGGTTCGATCGTCTTCGGCCACCCCGGCTATCCCTACTACCAATCCGGCACCGGTACGCCGGCCGGTGACACTGTCGGCCTGGTGCTCGACTACAGCTGCATCGATCTGGGTGTGCAGGTCACCGACTCTCAGGCGTTCGAAACGGCCCGCTACATCGCGCGCAACTTCGCCCTGCTGGTCGGCGGCTCGACCGGTGGTGCGATTTTCAAGGCGCTGGAGCTGATCCACAAGGGCGTACTGACCGGCAGCGTAGTTGTGCCGATTGCCGACGGCGGCGAGAAATACCTGCACACCGTGTTCGACGATAAATGGCTGCAAGAGCGCGACCTGATCGACCCGGGCATCGCACCGCAACTGGATGCCTGGCTGGGCAAGACCCAATGGCTGGAATCCGTTTCCGCGCCGCTGCAACTGAGCGTCGCATGACTCAACACACAGGAACGCCTCTCGATGAATCTGTTGAAAGTCGCCATCTGTGGTGGCGGCAGGACCGGCCATCTCAACGCCATCCTGTTCAAGCAACTGCCCAACGTTCAGGTTTCGATGCACACCCATAATCCGCAGGTCATCGAACAGCACGCCCGTCACACGCCGATGCAGGCCTTGCTGCCCGATGGCTCGACCCTGAGTGCCCGGCTGGATCGGGTAACCAGCGATGCAAAAGCGGCGGTGGAAGATGCCGACATCGTCATCATCACCGTGCCCGCCCATGCCCGACCACAAACGCTGAAGGCCATTGCGCCGCATCTGAGCGCGAGCAAACCGGTCTACGTCGGCGCGATTCCGGGGTTTTGTGGTTTCGACTGGCTGGCTGAAGCTACCCTGCCCGATCGGCCGAATGTAGTGATCTGGGGCATGAAGGATGTTCCGCATACTGCGTTCGAGCTGACACCGGGGCGCTCGATCAAAATGGGCGGCGGCAAAAGCCAGCTGTATGTGGCAACCCATGCCCGCGAGTCGCGGGCGTCCAGTCAGCAACTGGAGGAAATCCTGACGCGGTTGTACGGCCCGTGCGTGACGATGCTCGACCACTATCTGGAGATCACCCTGACGCCGGGTAACCCGATCATGCACAGCTCGGTGATCTACGGCCTCATCGGCCCGTACGGCCAGTGGCATCGCAAGATCTTCCCGCAACCCATGTGCTGGTGGACCGAGTGCCCGGAACTGGGCGCTTACTTCCTCGAACGCATGGATCAGGAAAGTCAGGACTTGTGCGCAGTGATCAGCCAACGACTGGGCATCGACCTGTCCTCGGTGAAATCCCTGAAACAGGAAATCGTCGAGGCCTACGGCGAGCAGATCCGCGACCAGAGCAGCATGCTGTCGATCCTGCGCACCAATCAGGCCTACAACGACATCCTCGCGCCGATGGTGCCAGCCGCCGGCAACCGCGCCGGTTACGTGATCGAGCGCGAGAGCCGGGCCTTCAACGAAGACGTCGCCTACGGCCTGGTGCTGCTGGTGGAAATGGCCAAACGTTTCGACCTCAAGGTGCCGTATATCGAGGAAGTCCTTCAGTGGAGCGTGGCCTACATGCAAGGCCTGCGCGACTCGGCGCTCGATTACTTCCCGAGCCACTGGCCACACACGACAAGCGCCGCCGCTTGATCTCTTTATTCAATTTTCGATGAGCAGACCGCTGATATGGATGACTTCAAGACACTGATCGCCTACTCCCGCAAAAACGCCATGCGCCGCTTGGTTCGCTGCCTTTTTGCGGAAAACATCCTCGACCGTTCGGCCCTGAGCTTTTCCGTCGAGGGCAACCAGGCCACTTACCCGCTCAAGGGCGGCCGCGCCCACCTGGCTTTCTCCGACATTGCCAAAGGCCCGGCCGACACGGTGGTCAATGACGGTGACGTGGTGCTGGTGACCGACGAAGGTGTGCGCCAGGTCATCACCAGCCATCAGGACATGCTGGATGTGCTGCGCGACAGCTTCGACTTCGAACCGACTGACGAAGGCGTGGCCGGGCTTAAATCCGACATGGAAAACAGCCTGACCAACGACGCTCACGCGCGTCGGCATCGCCAGCAATGGAACGCCCGACTGCAACAGGCCGCCAAGGATAAAGGGCTCAACAGCTTCACTGACTACCTGCGCCAGCACGCCAAGAACAAGGACGCCGCGATCCTGCTCGACCAGTGGGGTTCACTGGAAGGCCATCCGTACTACCCTACGTGGAAAGCCCGACCGGGCCTGACCGATGAGGAAGTCGAGCAACTGTCGCCCGAGTTCAACGCGCACGTGCCGCTGCGCATCGCCGCGTTGCGCGCCGACAACGCAAAAAGTGAAAGCATGCCTCACGTGACCAGTTACCACGACTGGTTCGCTGGCAACTTTGCGGCGCAATGGGAACAATGGAAAGCCTCGCTCAACAGCAAGGGCCTGGACGAAACCGAGTGGCTGCCGTTGCCGATTCACGCCTGGCACTTGCAGGCCTATGTGCTGAAGACCTTCGCGGCGCAAATCGAAGAAGGCATCCTGATCACCGACGGCCCGGACATCCCGACCCTGCCGACCATGTCCTACCGCACGATGATGCCGGTGCTGGACGAATGTGCGCCGCTGATCAAATTGCCAATCGCCGTATGGATGACCAGCGAGCTGCGCAGCCTGCAAGCCAAATCGATTCACATGGGGCCGCGCATCAGCACGGTGATCACCAGGATTCTGGAGGTCGAAAACGGCTTCGATCAGCGCCTGGAAATCTTCCCGGAAGAAATCGGTGTGCGTTACAAAAACGCGGTCACCCAGGACGATCATCCGGGCCGTCATTTGTCCGTGGTCTATCGCGCCAGTGCGCCAGCGTTCGAACGCAATGACGATTGCCTGCCGATTACCGTGGCCTCGCTGTTCACTCGTTTGCCCGGCAGTGGTCGGCCGTTGTTCACCGATCTGATCGAGCGTGATGGCGTGCGGGCCAATGCAGCACAGGTCGAGAGCTGGTTCCGCGAGTACGCCAAAGTGGTCACCCACCCGGTGGTGGCGATCTATTTGATGTACGGCATCGGCCTCGAAGCCCACCAGCAAAACACCATGGTGCTGTTTTCCCCCGACGGCAAAGCACGTAGTCTGCTGATCCGCGATTTCGGCGATGGCCGCACCTACGCGCCATGGCTGGAAGAACGTGGCTACAGCCTGCAACCGCATGTTCAGCCGGGTATTCTGCCGACGGTGTTCTGCGGTGATATCGAGCCGGTGCGCATGTTTGTGCTGGACGCGGCGTTCCTCACGCATCTGCACGAGATCGCCCTGTGGCTGACCAAGGAGTACGGCTTGAACAACACGCGGCTGTGGCAAGTCTTGCGCGAGGAAACCGACCTTGCCTTCGAGGCCGTGCGCGATCGTGTCTCGCCTGCAGTGTGGGAAACCGAGCACAAGGCGTTCGTCGAAGATCCATGGCCGACCCGATCGTTGTTGCGCATGCACTTGATGCAGTACAGCAACTATCGTTTGCAACACACCCTGACCAACCCGCTCGCTAGCGCTTAACCGAGGCTGACTCATGTCCCATGCAGGTGTCATCCAGGGTTCAAGAGTACGAATCCTGATTTATCTTCTATTTGCGATCCAGTTGGTGTCGATGGGGGCGATGGAAATGAGCGGGCCGTTCTGGCCTGTCCACCTGCGTGGGCTGACGACTTCGGAGTCGGTTTTCAGCTTCGCCAGCATCGCCGTGTACGTCGGGCCGATGCTGGGCATTATTCTGACCAGTGCATTCTGGGGCCGTATCGGTGATCGCTACGGCCACAAGTTGATGATGATCCGCGCCCTCGCCGGTTTGTCTTTGACTCAGCTTGGGCTGGCCCTGTTCACTGACATCTGGGTCATTCTGATCCTGCGTTTCCTGCAAGGCGCGTTCGCCGGCTACATCGCTCCGGCGCAGGCGTATGGCGTCAGCATTGAAGCGCCTTCGCGACGGGCGCGGCTGTTCGCCATTCTGCAAATCTCGACCAACGTCGGCTCACTGCTGGGTGCGGTAGTCGGTGGTTTGATCCTCGATTACGCGACGTTCTTCTGGATCAACATCATCGCCTCGGCGTTGTGTGCGGTGTGCACCGTGATCGCCGCCGTGACCTTGCCGGATGTGCCGCCGGTGAAGAAAGCAGTGGTCGCGGACAAGACCGTGCCGGCCAGCCGTTCCGGCAACCTCTGGCAAGGTTCGCCGTTGCTGTCGCTGCTCGGCGTGATGGGCATTCTGTTGCTGGCGCGGATGCTGCCACAGACGTCGTTCTCGCTGTATGTCAGCTCGGTGTTCGAGGTCAGCAATTCAGTGGTCGGCCTGTGCTACGGCTTGCTGGCGCTGGGTTTCATTCTGTCGGCCACTTCGTGGTCGCGTTATTTCGAACACCGTGGCCAGCAAGACACTTTGCAGCGCATGACCTACGTCGTCATCGGTTGCATCGTCCTCACCGCCGTGGCGGGCATCACCCGTAATCCGGTGGTGTTCGTCATCGCCTACTTTATCTGGGGCGTATTGCTGGGTGCGACCACGCCGGTGTTGATGGCGCTGATATCGAAAACCGCCGACAGCTCGCAGCAGGGCCATGTGCTGGGAATCGCACAGGGCACCGCGCAATTTGCCTCGATTGCAGGGATCTCAGCCGGCGGTCTGCTCAGTCAGGTCTACGGTTTGCAGTACACCTATCTGTTCGTTTGCCTGGCCTACGTCGTGGCGCTGATCCCGATTGTTGCGCTGCGTTACTGGCCTGCGGTGATGCAACCGAGTCCTGCCCCGCCCGGGGATTGATCAAGGAGCCAGCTTTTGAACATTGAACAACTGCGTGCCGACACACCCGCCGTCGCGCAACTGATCCACTTCAACAATGCCGGCGCGGCGCTGATGCCGGCGCCGGTGATCGAAACCATGACCCGCCACATTCAGCTTGAAGCGAGTCTCGGCGGGTATGAAGCGGCCGGGCAGCAATCGGCCGAAGTGGACAATGTCTATGGCGCCATCGCGCGCCTGATCAACGCGCAACCCGATGAAATCGCGGTGATCGAAAACGCGACGCGCGCCTGGGACATGGCGTTCTACTCATTGCCGCTGCAACCCGGCGATGTGGTGCTGACGTCGACTACCGAGTACGCCGGCAACTACATTCCTTATCTGCAATTGAAGCAGCAGTGCGGCATCGAGATTCGCGTCATTCCCAACGATGAGCACGGCCAGGTCTCGTTATCGGCGCTCAAGGATATGCTCGACGACGATCGGGTTGCGCTGATCTCCCTGCCCGTGATCGCCACCAACGGCGGGCCGGTGCAACCCATCGAGCAGATCGGCGCCCTCGCCCGCACGGCGGGTGTGCTGTTTTTGCTCGATGCTTGCCAGGGGGTTGGGCAGATGCCGATCGATGTGCAGAAAATCGGTTGCCACATGCTCGCCGCYACCAGCCGCAAATACTTGCGCGGGCCGCGAGGGATGGGATTTTTGTATGTCGAAAGATCGCTGTGCCAGAAGCTGGTGCCAGCGTTTCTCGACCTGCATGCGGCGTCTTTGCAAACCGCGGACGCGTTCAAAATCCGCCCCGACGCACGGCGTTTCGAAAACTGGGAGTGTAATGTCGCCGCCAAACTGGGCCTCGGGGCAGCGGTGGAATACGCACTGGCCCAAGGCATCGAACCGATGTGGCTGCGGATTCAGCATCTGGCGGATTATCTGCGCCAGCGACTGGCAGATATCCCGGGCGTGACGCCGCGAGACCTGGGGGCGGTCAAATCCGGCATCGTTACCTTCACTCATTGCAATAGCAGCGCCGCGCAGGTTCAGCAGTGGCTGGCCAGTCAGGAAAAACGCATCAACGTCACCACCTCGACGTTCCGCTCAACCCTGCTCGACATGCAGCACAGGAACTTGCCGGAGGTCAGCCGCGCGTCGCTGCATGCGTACAACACCGAGGCGGAAATCGACACGATGATTACTGCGCTGCGTCGTCAGCCGCGAGTCTGAACAGGACAACAATCGGCGCTTGCGTCGCAGCGGGTTTGTAAACTAGCATTGGGAATACTTCTCAATTGCATAAAAAATCTGCAGCCATGAGCGAAACCCTTCCCGCGAATAATGACAATCACCTGCGCGCGATCGAAGCCCTGTACAGCGGCCATCACGGCTGGCTGTACGCGACGCTGAGGAAAAAACTGGGTAACGCCATGGATGCGGCGGATCTGGCGCAGGACACTTTCACCCGCATCCTCGCGTCCCGGGTCACCGTCATCGAGCAACCTCGCGCGTACCTGAGCTGCGTGGCCAAAGGCATTCTGGTCAACTGGTATCAGCGCAAGGCACTGGAACGCGCCTACCTCGATGCCCTCGCTCATGTGCCCGCGCCGCAAGTGCCTTCGCCGGAACTGCGTTTCATGGTGCTGGAGACCCTGCACGAAATCGACGCGATGCTCGACGCCCTGCCACCGCTGGTCAAACGCGCATTCCTGCTGTCGCAGATCAGCGGCCTGAAATACGACGACATCGCCGAGCAATTGGGCGTTTCGCTGATCACCGTCAAACGCTACATGAAGCAAGCCTTCGTGCAGTGCCTGTTGCTGGTGGAATGAATGCTCGCACGGCGCAATGAACCGCACCTCGACCACCAGGCCCTTGAAGAAGCGGCCGACTGGTTGATCCGCATGAGTGAAAGCGAACTCAGTGACACCGAACGTGCCGAATGGGAGTGCTGGAAAGTCAGCACGCCCGAACGCAGCAGAGCCTGGTCGCGCGCGCAGTTGTTGCAAACCAAACTCGGCGGTTTGCCACCGTCGCTGGCCATGTCGGCACTCGATCGCCCAAGCAGCTCGGAACGGCGCGCGGCGCTGGGCAAACTGGCGATGATTCTGGCGATCCTGCCAGCCGGTTGGGGCAGCTGGAAACTGGCCGAATCGCAGCAGTGGTCCGCCGACTATCACACGGCCGTCGGTCAGCAGCGCGAACTGACTCTGGCCGATGGCTCGAAAATCACCTTGAACACCGACACCGCCATCGACGTGCTGTTCGACGCCAATCAACGCCTCATCCACCTGCGCGAAGGCGAAATACTGGTGCAAACCGCACCGGACATTTCCCCGATCGCCCGCCCCTTTCTGGTCAGCACCCGTCAGGGCCGCATGCAGGCATTAGGGACGCGGTTTACCGTTCGAGAACTGCAACCTCGCACTCACCTTGCCGTGCTGGAAGGCGCGGTGAAAGTCGAACTCGCGCAAAATCGCCAAAGCACACCCCTGATCGTCAATGCCGGTCAACGCACCGACTTTTCTTCCCACACGCTTGGCCAGCTCAGCGTCGCCGACCACTACGTCGGCGCCTGGACCCAAGGCATGCTGATGGCGGACAAAATGCGCCTGGCCGATTTCGTCGCCGAACTGACGCGCTATCGCCGTGGCTTCGTGCGTCTCGATCCGGCGCTTGCCGATCTGCGCATTTCCGGCGCCTACCCCATCAGCGACAGCCAGCGCACGTTGAACATGCTGGCGCAAACCTACCCGATTCTCGTCAGCGGCCATTTGAATGGCTACTGGGTCATGCTCTCCCCGGCCTGAGTCAAAAAAATATTTACCGAGCCGGTGATACTTTTTTTGATCTCGACTGGCTACAGGGGAGAAACACTTTTGCGTCCTGTTCATAGGCTCATTCATCCATGCTTGCTGCACGCCTCCTGCGCCCGGATCGTCAGTTCAAACCAGTTGTTCGCAGTGCGTTGCTAAGGCTTGTCCTGATCGGTGCCGTTTGCCCGTTTGCCTTGGCCGTCGTGCCGGTGCAACTGGACTCTGTCGCGGTCCGCGCCTACAACATCCCCGCCGGGCCACTGGGTGCCACTCTGTCGAGCTTCGCGGTGGACGCCGGCATTGCTCTGTCGTTCCAGCCATCGTTGCCCGAAGGCCTGACCAGTCCTGCGCTGATCGGCAATTTCTCTACCCAGGAGGCGGCCAATCGTTTGCTGGAAGGCAGTGGCCTGGACATGGTTTTACGCAGCGACGGCAGCTACACACTGGTCCCGCGCCGGGTGACACTGGATGAAACGGCCGTCATCGGCACTGAAAAGCGCGCCGAATCTTTGCCGCAGGTGTATGCCGGCGGCCAGGTGGCCAATGGCGGACGATTGGGCATTCTGGGCAATACCGATGTGATGGACGCGCCTTTCAGCGTCAGCACCTACACTTCGGCACTGATCAAGGATCAACAGGCAGTCACCGTCGGCGACGTGCTGGAGCGCGATTCATCGGTACGTTCCACTGGCCAGACCGGGGGGATTGTCGACTCGTTCTTCATCCGTGGCTTTCCCGTCGGCGAAGGCAATTTGGGGGAACTGGCATTCGACGGCGTGTACGGTGTGGCGCCCAACTACCGGGTGTTCACCGAATACGCCGAGCGTATCGAACTGGTCAAAGGCCCCGGTGCCCTGCTCTATGGCATGTCACCCAACAACGCGGTCGGCGGCGTCATCAACGTGGTGCCCAAGCGCTCCCTCGATGAAGACCTGACCCGTTTCACCACCAGTTACGTCATGGACTCGCAGCTCGGTGGACACCTCGATGTCAGTCGGCGTTTCGGTGAAGAACGCCGCCTCGGCGTGCGCATCAACGGCAGCACACAACTGGGAGATACGGTGATCGACGATCAATCGCGCCATGTCGATATCGGCGCCATTTCCCTCGATTATCAGGGCGAACGCCTGCGCACCACCTTTGATTGGCTCAACCAGAAAGAAAGCTTCGACGCTGCCTCACGACCGTTTCTGATCGCTTCGGGCGTGGACATTCCCTCGGCCGCCAACGGCCGGACCAATGTCAGTCAGGATTGGGGTTGGTCGACAACCCGTGACAAATCGGCGTTGCTCAGCGGCGAATACGACCTCAGCGACACCCTGACCGTGTTTGCCCACGCGGGCGGCGGCAAATCGGATGTTGCGCGGATGTCCGACCAGACCCCGACCATTATCAACGCCGCTGGCGACACCTCGTCGATCCCCGGTTACTACAAGTTCGAAGTCGAGCGTTACACCGTCGACGCCGGTGCGCGCCTGCGTTTCGACACCGGGCCGATCAGTCATCGCACGGCTTTGCAGGTCAGTCGTTACCGCGACGTGTTGTCTCGCGGGATCATTTCCGGCGCGCCGATCCTCTCCAATATTTACCATCCGGTGGATCGCCCGAAGCCTTGCATCCCCAAGCCGGACACGCCAAAAGTGTCCGAGAGCGAACTGACCGGCGTGGCGCTGGCTGACACGCTGTCGATTCTGGATGACCGTGCACAGATGATCCTCGGCATGCGCAAACAGAACATCAAATCCGCCAACTACAATGCGTCCGGCGTCGTCACCACGTCCTACGATGACGGCCGAACCACACCGTTGTTCGGTGCAGTGCTCAAGCCCTGGGATCACGTTTCGTTCTACTACAACTACATTGAAGGCCTGAGCAAAGGCGACATCGCGCCCTCCACCGCTTCCAATGCCGGCGAAATTTTCGCCCCTTACGTTTCCCGCCAGCATGAACTCGGGGTCAAGGCCGACTATGGCACCTTCACCTCCACCCTCAGCCTGTTTCAGATCACCAAACCCAGCGGCGAACTGACCAGCGGGGTGTTTTCGGTCCAGGGCGAACAACGCAATCGCGGGCTCGAGCTGAATGTATTCGGCGAAGTCACTCCGGGCACTCGTGTGCTCGGTGGTGTGACCCTGCTCAATGCCGAACTGACCAAAACCGGCGTGGCCGCCAACCGTGGCAATAAACCGGTCGGCGTACCCGAAGTTCAGGCCAACCTCTGGGCCGAATGGGACACCTCGTGGGTCGCAGGCCTGACGTTGACCGGTGGCGCTATCCACACCGGCAGCCAGTACGTGAATCAGGCCAACACGCAAAAACTGGATGACTGGACCCGTTTCGATGTCGGCGCACGTTACACCACCCGCATCGATGAACGACCGACCACGTTCCGCGCCACCGTGCAGAACGTGTTCGACCACGAATACTGGTCGGGCGTCGCCTCTTATGGCGCGTTCTCCCAAGGTTCACCGCGCACCTTATTACTGTCGGCGACTGTCGATTTCTGAAACGTTCAGCCCGGTGGCGGTGTGAACCGTTGGCCGACCTGACTTTTGCAAAGGCTTTGACCATGGTGACTTTTGATCGACGCAGCTACGCTTTTGCTGCGCTGTTACTGGCAGGACTGCTGAGCCTGTTTTCCCTGGCGTCACGCAGTGCCAACGCCACCGAAGCGGATGCGGCGCGCACCGAGGTGACCGATTTACTGGGGCGCAAGGTCAAGGTTCATTTGCCAGTCAGACGGGTCATCCTCGGTGAAGGCCGGCAGTTGTATCTGGTCGCCGCCCTCGACACACAAAACCCGATCGAGCGCATCGTCGGCTGGCGCAAGGATCTGATCCAGTCGGACCCGGACACCTACAACGCCTACCTGCGAAAATTCCCCGGCATCGCCAAAATTCCCACCTTCGGCGGGTTTGAGGACGGCACTTTCGACATCGAGCAGGCCATCTCGCAGCGCCCGGACGTGATCATCCTCAACATCGAGGCGCAGCACGCCACCGAAGATGCGCGCTACATCGAAAAGCTCGACGCCCTGGACATCCCGGTGGTGTACGTCGATTTTCGCAACAATCCGATCCAGAACACCGAGCCGACCATGCGCCTGTTCGGCCAACTGTTCGGCAAGGAACAACGCGCCGAAGCCTTCATCGATTTCCGCAACCAGCAGATTCATCGCGTCACCGACATCATCGAGAAACAACACCCGCCCCGCCCCAGCGTGTTCATTGAGCGCATCGGCGGCTACACCGATGATTGCTGCCTGAGTTTCGGCAACGAGAACTTTGGCCTGTTCGTCGATATGGCCGGTGGCGACAACATTGCCCGCCGCATCATTCCGTCCACGTTCGGCCAGTTGAACCCCGAGCAAGTCGTCGTTGCCAATCCTGCGCACGTAGTGGTCACCACCGCCAACTGGGAAGCTTTTGCCCCCGGCGGCCACTGGGTCGGCGTCGGTCCGGGCGCGGACATGACACAAGCCAGGAAAAAACTCGCGTGGTACACCCAGCGTCCGGCCTATGCCGGCATCAAGGCCCAGGACAATCAAGCCTTCCATGCCATCTGGCATCAGTTCTACAACAGTCCTTACCAATTCGTCGCCATTGCGCAATTGGCGAAATGGTTCCATCCGGAGCTGTTTGCCGATCTCGATCCGGACGCGTCATTCCGTGAACTGCATGAGCGCTTCCTGCCGGTGCCGTATGAGTCAGGCTACTTTGTCAGCCTGCGCCAACCCGAGGTCAAGCCATGAGCTCATTGACCGACACCGTGGTTGTGCAGCGCGAAACCTACCGTCGTCTGGTGCTGCGTAAACGCCTGATTCTTTCCGGGCTGGTAATTCTGTTGATATGCAGCGTGCTGCTCGATCTGGCCCTGGGCCCGGCGAGCTACAGCCTCAGCGAAGTGCTCGGCGCACTGTTTTCGCCGGACAGCGCTTCACCGCAGGTGCGCGTGGTGATGTGGGATATCCGCTTGCCGGTGGCGTTAATGGCGGTTGCCGTTGGCGCGGCGTTGTCGCTGGCCGGCGCGCAGATGCAGACGATCCTCAACAACCCGTTGGCCAGCCCGTTCACCCTGGGTATTTCCGCCGCCGCCAGCTTCGGCGCGGCGTTGGGTTTGGCATTCGGCGTGGCGCTGTTCCCGCTGGCGGCGCAATTCATGGTGCCGCTGAACGCGTTCATCATGGCCATGCTGTCGGCGCTGCTGATTCACTTTCTGAGCATGCGTCGCGGCGTCACCGCCGAAACCATCGTGTTGCTCGGTATAGCGCTGGTGTTCACCTTCAATGCGCTGTTGGCGCTGGTGCAGTTCTTCGCCACTGAACAAGCCGTGGCCGCCGTGGTGTTCTGGACCATGGGCAGCCTGACCAAAGCTACGTGGCCGAAACTCGGCATTATCTGTCTGGTGATCCTGATCACCCTGCCGATATTCGCCAAACGCGCCTGGGCCCTCACCGCCCTGCGCCTGGGCGACGACAAGGCCGCCAGTTTCGGCATCAACGTACGCAGCCTGCGCTTTCAGACGCTGATCATGGTCAGCCTGCTCGCCTCGTTTCCCGTGGCGTTTGTCGGCACAATCGGTTTCATCGGGCTAGTCGGTCCGCACATCGCCCGTATGCTGATCGGTGAGGACCAGCGGTTTTTCCTGCCAGCCTCCTTGCTGACCGGCTCGTTGATTCTGTCGGCCAGCTCCGTGGTCAGCAAAACCCTGATCCCCGGCGCGATATTCCCCATCGGCGTGGTCACGTCGCTGATCGGCGTACCGTTCTTCATATCTCTGATTCTCGGCGGGAAGAAAAACTCATGGTGAAGCTGCAGCTGGAGAATCTCGGTGCCCGCTACGGCCAGCGCGAGATCATTCGTGATGTCTCGACGGCGACGTTTTTCGGCGGTCAGGTGGTCGCCGTAGTCGGGCCCAACGCTGCCGGCAAATCGACTCTGTTCAAGCGCATGGCCGGACTGATCGACGGCCCCGGACAGGTGATCTTGCAAGAGTCGAAAAGAGGCCCGACGGGCATCAGCTACATGCCCCAGGGTCTGAATGCCAGCGCCCGGTTGACGGTGTACGAGTCGGTGCTGCTGGCGCGCAAGCAACTGACGCCGGGCTGGGTCGTTCACGATGATGAATTGAAACTGGTCGATGAGATTCTCGCGGCGCTGGGCATCACCGAATTGTCCTTTCGCAACCTCGGTGAACTCAGCGGCGGTCAGCAACAGTTGGTGTCCATCGCACAAACCCTGGTGCGCGAACCGGAAATACTGCTGATGGATGAACCGACTAGCGCCCTCGACATGCATCGGCAGGTTCAGGTGCTGAACTTCATGCGCAGCCTGGCCCGAAAACGCGAGGTCATTGTGTTCATCGCCATCCACGACCTGAATCAGGCACTGCGTTTTGCCGATCAGGTTCTGGTGATTGCCGACGGCACCACGCAAGGCAGCGGCCCGAGTCACGAGGTGATTACCGAATCGATGCTGCGTAGCGTTTATAAGGTTGAGGCTCGGATTGAGCAGTGCAGTCGTGGGCAACGGCATATCGTGATTGACGATATTGTTTGATGGCTTGAATGATCACCCCGGAGCACCCGGTGTTCACGATGGTGGTACTGATTCTGCAGTTTTCCACCTGAAGTCATTGAGTAGCGGGTTGCATGACCGACATCGGGTGCATCGACGTCGAACCGGGGAAGATCAGCAAAAGAATTTCGTATACCCTAGCACTATCTCACTCCAAATGACCGCCGCCGTGAACCTGACCAAACTCAACGCCCCCGACCTTGGTAACACGCCTTCGACTTCGGAAATCATCACCCGCCATCTGCGGGATGCGATTGTCGCCGGGCATTTTGCCGAGGATGAGCCGATCCGCCAGGACGACATCGCCCGCCAGTTCAATGTCAGCAAGATCCCGGTGCGCGAAGCCCTCAAGCGGCTGGAGGCCGAAGGGTTGGTGATGTTCCAGCGCAATCGCGGGGCGATGGTCACGCGGGTTTCCGATGCGGAACTGGCGCAGATGTTCGAAGTGCGGATGTTGCTGGAGGACAAGATTCTGCGCCTGGCCATTCCGAACATGACCGAAGAGACCTTCGCCCGTGCCGAGCGCATCTGTCAGGAGTTCATCGGCGAGGACGACGTGGGGCGCTGGGCCGAGCTCAACTGGGAGCTGCATTCCTGCCTGTACGAGCCGGCGCAGCGACCGTTTCTGGTGAGTCTGATCCGTTCGGTCAACGACAAGCTGGAGCGTTATCTACGCATGCAGATGAGCTTGTCGGCCGGTAAGGAACGGGCCGATCACGAACACCGCGAGATCCTGGCGGCCTGCCGTGCCGGGGATGTGGACCTGGCTGTGAAGCTTCTGGACGAGCACATTGCCGGCGTCTGCACGACCCTGTTCGAGCACCTGCCCCACACCCGCTGACAGCTGCGGATGCTGTGCCGATTTCGTCATCGACACAGACTAAATCCATCAAGCCGACACCCCGCCGCACGGGCCACTCTTGCGTTCACTCAACCGAATGGACGTGGCCCTCCCATGAAACGCATCTCTGTGATCGACTCCCACACCGGCGGCGAACCGACCCGCCTGGTGACCGCCGGCTTTCCTGACCTGGGCACCGGCAGCATGGCCGAACGGCGCAAGGTATTAGCCGAACAGCATGATCAATGGCGCGCCGCCTGTGTGCTGGAACCCCGGGGCAGCGACGTACTGGTGGGCGCCCTGCTCTGCACGCCGGTGGACCCTGGCGCCTGTGCCGGGGTGATTTTCTTCAACAACACCGGTTATCTGGGTATGTGCGGCCACGGCACCATCGGCCTGGTGGCGTCGTTGGCGCACCTGGGCAAAATCGGCCCCGGCGTGCACAGCATCGAAACGCCGGTGGGCACGGTGCAGGCAACCCTGCACGAAGACCATTCGGTGAGCGTACGCAACGTGCCGGCCTACCGTTATCGCAAGGCGCTGGCGGTGCAGGTGCCGGGCATCGGCCAAGTGGTCGGTGATATCGCTTGGGGCGGCAACTGGTTTTTCCTGATCGCCGAGCATGGCCTGCGGGTGGCTGGCGACAACCTCGACGCGCTGACCGCTTACACCTTCGCCGTGCAGCAAGCACTGGAAGCCCAAGGCATTCGCGGTGAAGACGGCGGCTTGATCGATCACGTCGAGTTGTTCGCCGATGACGATCACGCCGACAGCCGCAACTTCGTGCTCTGCCCCGGCAAAGCCTACGACCGTTCGCCCTGCGGCACCGGCACCAGTGCCAAACTGGCATGCCTGGCGGCCGACGACAAGTTGCAACCGGGGCAGGTCTGGCGCCAGGCCAGCGTCATCGGCAGCGAGTTCGAGGGTTCCTACGAACTGCAGGGTGAGCGCATCGTGCCGACCATTCGTGGTCGTGCGTTCATCAGTGCCGAGGCGAGCCTGATCATCGAACAGGACGACCCGTTCGCCTGGGGCATTCGTCCATGAACGAGGGCCAGGTGGCCGATGTGATCGTGATCGGCGCCGGCATTATCGGCGCCGCCTGTGCCCAGGCGCTGGCCCGTCGCGGCTTGCAGGTACTGGTGCTGGACGCCGGCCTGCACGGCGCCACGGCCGCCGGCATGGGCCACTTGCTGGTACTCGACGACAACCCCGCCGAACTGGCCCTGAGTCAATATTCGTTGCAGCGCTGGCGCGAACTGGGCGCGGACCTGCCCGACAGCTGTGCCTACCGCTGCAACGGCACGCTGTGGCTGGCGGCGAATGCCGAAGAAATGGCGGTGGCCCACAGCAAATTCCTGAACCTGCAAGCCCGGGGCGTGGCTTGCGAACTGATCGGCGCCAGTGCCCTGCGCCAGCGCGAACCGGAACTGAGCGAAGGACTGGAAGGCGGCTTGCTGATCAATGGCGATGGCATTCTATACGCCCCGGCGACGGCCGGATGGATGCTCGAAACACCGAACATCCGCCAGCGCCGGGCACGGGTCAGTGCGGTCGATGGCAACCGCGTCTGCCTCGATGATGGTCACTGGTTGAGTGCCGATGCCGTGGTGTTGGCCAACGGTATTCAAGCCAACGAGCTGTGCCCGGAATTGCCCATCGAGCCGAAAAAAGGCCACTTGCTGATCACTGACCGCTACCCCGGCAGCGTCACCCACACGCTGGTGGAACTGGGTTACGTCACCAGTGCCCACAACGCCACGGGGCCGTCGACCGCCTGCAATATCCAGCCGCGCCCCACCGGGCAACTGTTCATTGGCGCCTCGCGGCAATTCGGCACCACCGACCCGCAGGTCGAAGGCTGGATGCTCGCGAAAATGCTCAAGCGTGCCGCCGAGTACATGCCGGGACTGGCGCGGCTCAATGGCATCCGTGCCTGGACCGGTTTTCGCGCCGCCAGCCCCGACGGCTTGCCGCTGGTGGGCCAACATCCACAACGGCAAGGCTTGTGGCTGGCAGTCGGTCACGAAGGACTGGGCGTAACCACGGCCCCTGGTACCGCCGATCTACTGGTGGCGCAACTGTTCAACGAAACCCCGCCACTGGCCGCACAACCTTATCTGCCCCAGCGCTTTCTCGGAGAACCGGTCTATGCCTGAATTGTTGCTGGACGGCCACGCCCTGAAAGTCGCCGAAGGCACCAGCGTCGCAGCTGCCCTGGCGTTGGCCAGTGACGGCTGCACGCGTACCTCAGTCAGCGGTCAGCGCCGTGCGCCGCTGTGCGGCATGGGCATTTGCCAGGAATGCCGGGTGACCATCGATGGCCGGCGTCGCCTGGCTTGCCAGACCCTGTGCCGTGACGGCATGCAGGTGGAGACCCACCCATGAATGAATACGCTGATCTGTTGATCATTGGCGCTGGCCCTGCCGGGATGAGCGCCGCCCTTGCCGCCGCCCCCAGCGGCGCCCGCATCGTCATGCTCGACGACAACCCGCTGCCGGGCGGACAAATCTGGCGCGACGGACCTCAAGCCAACGTGCCAGGTCCGGCCCGGCGCCTGCGCGAGCGTCTGGCGTCGTGCAACAACATCCGCCATCACGCCTGTACTCGGGTGATCGCCGCCCCCGGCGCGAAACAACTGCTGGTGGAAGATGACGACCATGGCTGGTTGATCAGCTACGACAAACTGATTCTGTGCACCGGCGCCCGTGAATTGCTGCTGCCCTTCCCCGGCTGGACCCTGCCGGGTGTCACCGGTGCGGGTGGTTTGCAGGCGCTGATCAAGGCCGGTTTGCCGGTGCAGAACGAGCGCGTGGTGATCGCCGGCAGCGGCCCGCTGTTACTGGCCAGTGCCGCCACCGCCAAACAGCATGGCGCGCAAGTGCATCGCATCGCCGAACAAGCCAGCCGCAGCGCTGTCGCCGGTTTCGCCGCGCAACTGCCGCGCTGGCCCGGAAAATGGCTGCAATCGTTCAGCCTGTTCGACCACCACTACCGCACCGCCACCCACGTATTGGCGGCGCTTGGCACCGACCGAGTGGAAGGCGTGCGCCTGCAACAACAAGGCAACATCGTCGAACTGGAATGTGATCGGCTGGCCTGTGGATTCGGGTTGATTGCGAATATCCAGTTGGGTCAGGCACTGGGTTGCGCCATCGAAGATCAAGCCATCGCGGTGGATGCCTGGCAGGCCAGCAACCGCGCCGATCATTATGCGGCGGGCGAATGCACAGGGTTCGGCGGCAGTGAGCTGGCCTTGGTGGAAGGTGCGATTGCCGGCCACGCAGCGGTCGGCAATCTGCAAGCCGCCAGGCAATTGTGGCCGCGCCGGGCGCGCTGGCAGGGTTTCGCCAAGGCGCTGAACAGCGCGTTTGCCCTCGACCCACGACTCAAGTCCCTGGCCCAACCCGACACCCTGGTATGCCGCTGCGAAGACGTGCCCTACGCGGCATTGACCGGTCACTCTGACTGGCGCGAAGCCAAACTCGCCAGTCGCTGCGGCATGGGCGCCTGCCAGGGCCGGGTGTGTGGCGGCGCAGTGCAGCATTTGTTTGGTTGGCAGCCCCCGGCACCGCGCCCACCCTTCAGCCCGGCGCGGATCGAAACCTTGATGTCCCTGGACGATACCCCGCCAGCGTGTTGACCACGCCAGGGGTTTCGGCCACGCTGCCGAGTCTCTATGATCCCGGGGGTCACCCTCAGACCCCCGGCGCCATGTATCCCTCGCTCACCACCTTTAATCCTTGCGATCTGCCGACGCTGCTGAACAGCCTTCAGCCCATCGCGCCGTTGCTCGATACCCTGTCGGACGTGGTGTTTTTCATCAAGGACTGCGAGGCCCGCTACGCCTTCGTCAACCAGACCCTGGCCCGGCGTTGTGGCTTCAAACACAGGGACGAGCTGCTGGGGCGCACCGCCGAAATGGTCTTCCCGGAACGCTTCGGTCCGCTGTACACCGAGCAGGATCGGCGAGTGCTGTCCAGCGGTCGTGAACTGGCCGATCAGCTGGAGCTGCATTTGTATTATGGCAATCAGCCGATCTGGTGCCTGACCCACAAACTCGCCTTGAAGGATGAACAGGGTCGAATCGTGGGCCTGGCCGGTATCTCCCGCGACCTGCAATCGCCGCAGTCGAACCATCCGGCGTTCCAGAAACTCGCCGCCGTGGATGCCCATATCCGCCGCCACTTCGCCCGCTCCATCAGCCTCGCCGAACTGACCGCCATCGCTGGCTATTCCGTGGCGCAATTGGAGCGGCACTGCAAACGGGTGTTCCAGCTCACCCCACGGCAAATGATTCACAAGGCGCGCCTGGAAGAAGGTTCGCGGTTGTTACTGCACACCGAGTTGCCGATTACCGAGATTGCCTTGCGCTGTGGTTACACCGACCACAGTGCCTTCAGCCGGCAGTTTCGGGCGCTGACCAGTTTGTCGCCGAGTCAGTATCGCGATAATCAGCGTTAGGCGGGAGATGAAGAGTGTTCTTCCGGGCCTCATCGCGAGCAAGCTCGCTCCCACAGGGGATCGCATTTACCTTGCGCACGAGGTCAATTGTGGGAGCGAGCTTGCTCCGGGCGGCGCTCCGACGATGAGGCCAGCCCATCCACCACAAAACCTGCAATGAACCGATAAACAGGCACGCACCTCTCACCTGCAGTGTTCCTTAAAGGTGCGCCCACACACCCATTGCTCCCATCTGTAACACTGCCATCGTTTGCCCAGGCTTCCACTCTCCCGCCCGTTGCTCCCCCGCAAGACCTCTACTTCAAGGCCTGACGATTTATTCACCGTCAAAACTGGAATCGGGCACGTTGATTGCTATTGCTAATATCGTATACGAAATCCCCAATACGATATTCAACAGCACTTCACATCAACGAGGCCTCTATGAAAAACCCCGCATTTGCCGTAGCCCTCAGCGCTGTCCTCAGTACCTCCTTCATCGCCACTGCCCAGGCCGACAAGCTCGACGACATCATCGGTTCGGGCAAGCTGCGCTGCGCCGTGACCCTGGACTTCCCGCCCATGGGCTTTCGCGATGCCAGCAACTCGCCGGCCGGCTTCGATGTGGACTATTGCCGCGACCTGGCGAAGATCCTCGGGGTCGAGGCCGAAGTGGTGGAAACGCCGTTCCCGGATCGCATTCCGGCACTGGTCTCCGGGCGGGCTGACGTGATCGTCGCGTCCACCTCCGACACCCTCGAACGCGCCAAGACCGTTGGCCTCACCGTGCCCTACTTTGCCTTCCAGATGGTGGTGCTGACCCGCGACGACACCGGCATCAACGGCTTCGACGACCTCAAGGGCAAAGCGGTGGGCAACACCAGCGGCACCTATGAGGCCATCGCCCTGGAGAAAGATGTGAAGAACTGGGGTTCGGGCAGTTTCCGAGCCTACCAGTCGCAGAGCGATACCCTGCTAGCCGTCGCCCAAGGCCACATCGATGCCACTGTGGTCACCAACACCGTGGCCGCCGCCACCCTCAAGTCGGGCAAATACAAAAACCTGAAAGTCGCCGGTAACGCCCCGTACGTCATCGACTACGTGTCCCTGGGTGCCAAGCGCAGCGAGTTCGGCCTGCTCAACTACCTCAACCTGTTCGTCAACCAACAGGTGCGCACCGGTCGCTACAAGGAGCTGTTCGTTAAATGGGTCGGCACCGAGATCCCGCCGACCAACCTGACCGTGCCTCAGGTCTACTACTGAGATGTCCGGCATGCCTGGGCCAATGTCTCTGACCGGGCGCAGCCTGGTGACGGGTGCCGCGCAAGGCGCCCTGCTGTTCGCCGATGTCGGCTTGAGTTTCTGGGGCGGCGTCGATCCCGGCACGGGGGAAGTCATCGACCGCCATCACCCGCTCAGCGGCCAACACCTGGCCGGCCGCGTGCTGGCGATTCCCAGTGGTCGCGGCTCGTGCACCGGCAGCAGTGTGTTGATGGAACTGATCAGCAACGGCCATGCACCGGCGGCATTGGTGCTGGCCGAAGCCGACGAGATCCTGACCTTGGGCGTGCTGGTGGCGCAGACCATTTTTGCCCGTTCCCTGCCGGTGCTGTGCATCGGTTGGGAGGCCTTCGCCGCCTTGCGCGGCCAGGCCTTCGCCCGGGTCGAAAATACAACGCTGAGCCTGTTCGACCACCTGCCGGGCGACGCCTGGCAGGCGCTCGACAGCCCATTACCAAACTCTGACAGCACCGCCTCGATCAGGCTCACCGAGCACGATCGGGCGCTGCTCGATGGCCGGCATGGCAAGGCCGCGCAAATGGCCATGCAGATCGTCCTGCGTATGGCCGAACTGCAGGGTGCCGAGCACTTGGTGGATGTCACTCAAGCACACATCGACGGCTGCATTTACACCGGACCTGCGAGCCTGCGCTTTGCCGAGCAACTGGTGCAATGGGGAGCAAAAGTGCGAGTGCCCACCACCCTCAATTCAATTTCCGTCGACCAGCGCCGTTGGCGCGAACTGGGTATCGACCCGGCACTGGGGGAACCGGCCAGTGCCTTGGGCGATGCCTATATGGCGATGGGCGCACAGCTCAGTTTCACCTGCGCGCCGTACCTGCTCGACACGGCACCGAAGGCTGGCGAGCAAATCGTCTGGGCGGAATCCAACGCAGTGGTCTACGCCAACAGCGTGCTCGGTGCACGCACCCTGAAATACCCGGATTACCTGGACATCAGCATCGCCCTCACCGGTCGCGCGCCCCTGATCGGCTGCCACCTGGACGCGCAACGCAAGGCCCGGTTGCAGATCGAGTTGCCTGCCCTCGGCGAACTGGACGATGCCTTCTACCCGCTGCTGGGTTACCACATTGGTGCCCTGGCCGGCAGTCGCGTGCCGCTGGTGCTGGGACTGGAAAAACGCAAGCCGAGCCTGGACGACCTCAAAGCCTTTGGCGCGGCCTTCGCCACCACCTCCGCGGCGCCACTGTTCCACATCGCCGGGGTCACCCCGGAGGCCATTGACCCGTCGCAGGTGCTGGATGCGGACACTTCCATTGCCGTGGAAAAAATCCGCCTGAAGGACCTGCTGTCGAGTTGGCGCGAACTCAACAGTGCTGGCGATAACCGGGTGGATGTGGTGTCGCTGGGTAACCCGCACTTCTCCCTCAGCGAGTTCGCTCACCTGGCGCGACTGTGCCGGGGACGACAAAGACACCCGGATGTGGTGCTTGCCATCACCTGCGGCCGTGCCGTGCTGGAGCAGGCCCGCAAGGCCGGGCACATCGCCGTGATCCAGGCGTTTGGCGCGACCCTGGTCACCGACACCTGCTGGTGCATGCTCGGCGAACCCGTAATCCCCCTGGCGGCTAAAACCCTGATGACCAACTCGGGCAAATACGCCCACTACGCACCGGGCCTGGTCGGCCGCAAGGTGCACTTCGCCAGCCTTGCCGAATGCGTCGACGCGGCCAGTACCGCAACGGCCAGCGGACGTTTGCCGGCCTGGTTACAACCTGCTGCCCTACTGGAGAGCCCTGCGCATGTTTGACTACAGCTTCCAATGGCGTTCCGCCCTGCGCGCCCTGCCGGACATGCTTGCCGGTGCCATCGTCACCTTCGAAACCGCCGCGCTGTCGATGATCTTCGGCGTGCTGATCGCCCTGGCCCTGACGGTGATGCGCGAGGCCAGACACCCATTACTGCGCGGGTTCGGCAACGGTTGGGTATCGATTGCCCGCAACACCCCGTCGCTGTTCCAGATCTACATCCTCTACTTCGGCCTCGGCTCGCTGAACCTGCACGTCAGTTCCTGGTTCGCCCTGCTGGCCGGGATCATCTTCAACAATGCAGGGTATCTGGCGGAGAACTTTCGCGGCGGCCTCAAAGCGGTTCCCCACACACAAGTGCGTGCGGCGCGTTCCCTCGGCATGAGTGCCTTCCAGGCCTATCGCATGATCATCGTCCCGCAACTGCTGCGGATCGTGTTCTACCCGCTGACCAATCAGATGGTCTGGGCGGTATTGATGACGTCGCTGGGGGTGATCGTCGGGCTAAACAATGACCTGACCGGTGTGACCCAGGAATACAACGTCAAAACCTTCCGCACCTTCGAATACTTCGCCATCGCAGCGGGGCTGTATTACCTGATTGCCAAGGCGATCGTTGCGGCAGCCCGGCTGATGGCCTGGCGGTTGTTCCGTTACTGAGGAGCTGTCCATGTTTTCCACCGATTTTTCCTCGAATGACCTGATGTTCCTGCTCAACGGTGCGTGGGTCACGATGCAACTGACGTTCTGGTCGATCATTCTCGGCTCCTTGGCCGGGTTGTTCTTCGGCCTGCTGCGGGCCTTGTTGCCTCGGGCCAGCCTGCCGCTGGCGTGGGTGCTGGACGTGTTTCGCAGCGTGCCGTTGCTGATCCAGTTCGTGCTGTTCAACTCGCTCAAAAGCATCGTCGGTTTGAACATCAGTGCCTTCAGCGTCGGCTGCATTGTGCTGGGGGTGTATGCCGCGGCGTACTTCACCGAAATCGTGCGCGCCGGCGTGTTGGCGGTACCGTTCACCGTGCGTCGGGCCAGTCGTTCGTTAGGGC
>NZ_JBFUHY010000046.1:0-37272 GCF_056402155.1 Pseudomonas sp. P4_C1 | reverse complement strand
GCTTGGCAGAGTTCGTGGCGGCGCCCTATATCGAAAGTGGCCAACTCATCCCTCTGTTTGAACATCGCCACGCTTCAACTTATGCCTACGCTGAACCGCTGGATATTTATGCATGCGTCCAGGAGCGCGCCGCCATCACACCCAAGGTCAAAGCTTTTATGAATTATTTGACTGAATATCTGGAAATGCGTTGGCCGATGGAAAATACCTTTACAGCGTCCTGATACGGTGCTTTGCCGCCTTTATAAATTCAATGGTCGAGCTTTGCATGGGGCAACAGTTACGAACTGCAGCTTGCAGGTGACTACAACCGGTTGCAGTCTGATTCAACGGGCAGCTTCGGGACGGATTCAGCCGGTTGTGGAAGGCAGCAATCGGCCGATTCTGTTGAAAAAGTCGGTACGCCCAAACAGCCTGGTCATTGACTGGTTAAAACGCCTTTTTTGCACAGTGCTACGTGAAATCCGAGTCCGGAAGCCTCTGCCGAAAGGAAAGATTTCAATCTCGGACGCATATTTTTCTGCTGCGCAAACCATGGTCGACTGTTTTCAACAGAGTCGGCCAAAAGCAGACGTACGCGACGCGAGCCTGGTTGCCCCCCAATCTTTCTTGTGAGAATTTGAGGTGAAGCTAATCCATCAAGGAAGATCATGGACATTCGATCGACGGAAACAGAAGACTGGATGCTATTAAAGCAAGTCCGACTCGCCGCGCTTTTGGACACGCCAACGGCATTTGGTGTCAGTTATCAAACTGCCGCCGCATACACTGACGAACAGTGGAAAGTAAGAGCCTCATCAACCGGAACAGCATTTTGGCTGGCATTCAAGAAAGACAGGCCTGTCGGAATGATTGGTGCCGTGGTCAGTAGCGCGCATCGTTTTAACTTGATCGGAATGTGGGTTGAACCTGCTGCAAGGGGCTCTGGCGTGGCAACTCAGTTAGTAGATGTAGTGAAAGTTCGCGCTACCGCGGAAGGCTTTGATCGCGTTTTTCTCGACGTATCACCCGACAATGCAAGAGCCTCGAACTTCTATCTCAAGCAGGGGTTTGCTTTCATGGACGAATGGGAGCCGTTAGAAAGTCATCCGCATATTACGGTTCAGACGATGCTCTGGATCGGAAACTGATTCACGAGTTCTCTATTAGACGGATGTCCATTACGGGTCGAAAATGGCCCCTCGTGACAGGCAAACATCGGCCAGAAGCCGACATCCATAAGCTTCCTACTCTCTCCTAGCGATTGCAGATTTTTCTAGCTACGCTTTCCAGCAAAGGAATGGCGTAGGTGCGGCCTTTCCCTAATTGTCAGGCAAGGGAGCCAACATCTATGGATAGCATGCAGGGCGTTAATCCATCAGCCACCGTTCTGGTGGTCGACGACACCCCCGACAACCTGATGTTGATAGCCGAGCTGCTCAAGGACAGATATCGGGTCAAGGCAGCCAACAGCGGCGAGAAAGCGTTGCGTCTTCTCCAGAGCGACCCACTTCCCGACCTGATCCTGCTGGACATCATGATGCCGGGCCTGCCCGGCTACGACGTTGCCGAGCAGCTCAAGCTTGACACCCGCACTCGCCACATTCCGATCATTTTCCTTACCTCTATGGCTGCCACAAAGGACGAGATTCGCGGCTTGAGTCTGGGCGCCGCGGACTACATCACCAAACCGATCATCCCCCCGGTGCTCATGGCCAGGGTCGAGACCCAGATCAAGGTCAAGGCCGCTGCGGATTTCCTGCGCGACAAGAACGAGTTTCTGGAGCAGGAGGTGCAGCGCCGCACCCGCGAGGTGACTGCAATCCAGGACGTCACCATCCACGCCATGGCATCGCTGGCCGAAACCCGCGACAACGAAACCGGCAACCACATCCGCCGTACCCAGCACTACATCAAACTGCTGGCCGAGCTACTGCGCGAGCATCCTCGCTTCCGCCACTTCCTCGACGAGGAAACCATCCAGCTGCTGTTCAAGTCGGCACCGCTGCACGATATCGGCAAGATCGGCATTCCCGATCGCATCCTGCTCAAGCCGGGACGTCTCACTCTGGAAGAGTTCGAGATCATGAAGACCCACACTACGTTGGGGCGCGATGCCATCCAACACGCCGAGGATCAGTTAGGGATAGGTGTCGACTTCCTTCATCTGGCCAAGGAGATCGCATACGGCCACCAGGAAAAGTGGGACGGCAGTGGCTATCCGCAAGGGGTGGGCACCGACGACATCCCCATCAGCGCCCGTTTGATGGCCGTGGCGGATGTCTACGATGCGCTGATCAGTCGCCGCGTGTACAAGCCCGGTATGCCCCATGAACAGGCGGTGGAAATTATCCGCGAAGGCCGGGGTTCGCATTTCGACCCAGACATCTGCGATACCTTTCTGGCCAATGCCGAACGGTTCCGGGAAATTGCCGAGCGGTTCACCGACAGCGATCAGGACATGGCCAAGCAGTTGGCCTCACTAGAGCAGATCGCTGAGCAGCCCTGAGCCCTTTGCATCATTCTGCACACCAAGCTAAACGAGGCGGTATATGAACAGACTGTTCGAGCTGCTCGAGCGCCTGTCCCTGCGCAGTAAATTGATCATCGGCTTCGCTGCGTTGCTGATATTGATCCTGATGCTGGGCGTGCAAAGCCTACGCACCCAGTATTCACTCAGGTACGAAATGCAGCAGTTGTACCAGCAGGATTTGGTTGGTATCCAGCATGTGCAGGAGGTTCGGGTGCAGCTGCCGCATCTGTTGCTGGCACTGCAACGCGCCGTCGCTACCAGCAACGCGGACATCCGCATCAGCGCCGGGGCCCAGATGGACGTCGCCCAAGAGCGTCTGCACGAGGCCCTGGAGCAGGTTCGCCCAACGCTGCGGCGACAGAGCAGCCTCAACAGCTTGCTGGAGTTTGAGGTGGTATTGCAGCGCCTGCAAAAAAATGGCGATGAAGCGCTGGAGTTGGTCGGCAAGGGCTCCCTGGGTCAGGCGCTGATGTTGCTCAACAGTAAGGAGTTTCTCGCGCTGGAGCAGGAAAGCGACGGGCTTCTCATCCAGATTGAGAAAAACAAGGAAGCCGACATCCACGATACGGCGAAGAATCTGGCCGAGTATGCGCAGCGCAGCAGCACGACCACTTATGTGTTGCTGTTGGGCGGTTCGACACTGGCCTTGCTGTTGACCTGGCTGGTAAGCCACTCCATCCGCGTGCCGCTGAACCGCGTACGCGTGGCAGTTGACGAGCTGGCATCCGGCAAGTTGGACGGTCAGATCCCTCACACAGACCTTCGCAACGAAACCGGCGACCTGGCGCGCGCCATCGCCACGCTGCAACTGGAGGCTTGTCAACTTGAGCGCCAACGCTGGATCAAAGCCCACGCCTCGCTCCTGCAAGTGGATCTGCAACAGGCAGAGACGCCGCAGCAGTTGGCCCAAGCTTTTTTTTGCCGCATCGCGCCACAGCTGGGCATGTGCCAGGGGGCGCTGTACGTTCTCTATGAAGGCGCACCACGCCTGCAATTGCTGGGTGGTTATGCGGTGGACAGTGAGCACCCACTGCGCGCGGAGCTCGAGCTCGGTGAAGGGCTACTTGGCCAGTGTGCACTGGACCGCCAACCCCGCCAGCTCAAGGATCTGCCTGAGCAGTTCTGGCGTGTGCGCACACAGTTGGGTGAAGCCCCCGCCAGCCATCTGCTGGTTCAGCCTGTGCTGCGTGGCGAGCGTCTGCTCGGGGTTATGGAAATGGCCGGCTTTCGCCCATTGGAAGAGAACGAGACGTTGCTGCTGCAGGAAGTGCTACCAAGGCTGGCCGGAGCCATGGCCATTATGGAACGCAGCGAGACGGCCCAGGCGCTGCTGCAGGAAACTCGCCGTCAGGCTGACGAGATGGGAGCCCAAACCTTGCAACTGGAACACCAGGCCAGGGAGCTGGAGGCCCAGCAGGCGGCACTGCGCGCCACCGAGGCGTGGTACCGCGGCATTATCGAGGCGGCACCGGACGGCATGCTGGTGCTGGGTGCCGACGGACACATCCTGATGACCAATCCGCAAATGGACACTCTGTTTGGCTATGAGCACGGCGAACTGAACGGTGCCAGCATTGAGCGTCTGGTGCCGCAGGCTGCTCGCGAGCGGCATGCCAGGTTACGTGACGGGTTCATTGCCAGCGGCGGAACCCGGCAGATGGGCGGCGATTTAAATGACCTGCACGGCGTGCGCAAGGACGGCAGCCTGTTCTCCGTGGAAATTGGCCTGTCCCGTCTGCCCCGCTTGGAGGGGCGTGGCGTCTGCGTTTGTGCCTCGGTGCGCGACGTGAGTGAGCGCAGGGCGATGGAGGCCAAGCTACGTACTGCCAGCGATCGTCTGAATCTGGCGCAAGAGGCCGGTGACATCGGTCTATTCGACGTTGACCTGGTCAGCGGTAAAAACTATTGGACGCCACAGCTCGAAGCGCTGTTCGGGCTTGAGCCTGGCGGATTCGGTGGCACTCTGGAGCACTGGAAGGCGTTGGTGCATCCCGATGACGTGGCGCGTATCAGTAGTACGTTCGAGAGCGCAGTCCAAAGTGGCGATGATCGCGTCGAGTTCGACTTCCGCATCGTGCGGCAAAACGATGGGCTGGTGCGCACGTTCAAATCGCTTAACCGATTCTCACGCACGCCTGATGGCAAGCCGTTGCGCGCAACCGGCATTAACATCGACGTGACTGCACTGGCAGAGGCCAGGTCAGCGGCCGAGGACGCGACCCAGGCCAAGAGCGAGTTCCTCGCCAACATGAGCCATGAGATACGCACGCCAATGAACGCCATCATCGGCATGAGCCACTTGGCGCTGCGTACCGAACTGGATAATCGCCAACGCAACTACATTGAAAAAGTGCACCGCTCGGCGGAGAGCCTGTTGAGGATTATCAACGACATCCTCGACTTCTCCAAGATCGAGGCCGGCAGGATGAACCTCGAACAAACCCCCTTCCACCTGGAGGACGTACTCGACAGCTTCTCTGCCATGATCGGCCTTAAGACTGAGGACAAGGGCCTGGAGTTGTTGTTCCAGACCCAGCCTGAGTTACCCACCGCACTACTCGGAGACCCCTTGCGCCTGGGGCAAGTGCTGATCAATCTGGGCAACAACGCTGCCAAATTCACCGAGCGCGGCGAGATTGTGGTCGGCGTGGAAGAAGTTGGCACACACGAGGAGCGCGTGCAGCTGCACTTCTGGGTACGCGACACTGGCATCGGCATGACCGTCGAGCAGTGTTCGCGCATGTTTCAGTCGTTTAGTCAGGCCGACAGCTCGACCACGCGCAAGTACGGTGGCACTGGGCTGGGCTTGTCCATCTCGAAGAAGTTGGTGGAGCTGATGGACGGCCACATTTGGGTTGAGAGCGAGCCGGGGGTCGGCTCCACGTTCCATTTCCAGGTATGCATTGGCGTGCAGCAAGGCGTTCAGCCGCGTCGCATGTTCAAGGCCGACGAACTGCTGGGTATGCGGGTGTTGGTGGTGGACGACAACGCTAGTGCTCGTGAAATCCTCTCGGGCATGGCGCGTAGCTTCGGCCTGGAGGTGGATGTCGCGGAGAATGGTAGCCTGGCGCTGCACATGCTGGCCGATGCCGAACATAAAGTGCTGCCCTACGATCTAGTGCTGATGGACTGGCGGATGCCCGGCATGGATGGCATAGAAGCCGTGAGTAGAATGCATTCCGCCAGCCTGATGCATACGCCGTCGGTCATCATGGTCACCGCCTTTGGCCGCGAAGAGGCACGCGAGGAAGCCGAGCGCCAGGGCATCCAGTTACCGGTGGTGCTGACCAAGCCAGTAACACCGTCCTCTTTGCTCGAAGCCATCGGTATGGTGCTGGGTAAAGGCCCGCAGGGCGATACTCGGGCCGGCGAACGCTCCCAACAGAATGCCAGCACCGTAGCCAGCCTGAATGGAGCCCGGCTGTTGCTGGTAGAAGATAACGAGCTGAATCAGGAACTAGCCTGCGAGCTGCTGGAGAGTGTCGGAATACAGCTGCGACTGGCCAGGCACGGCCAGGAGGCCCTGGACATCCTGACCGAGGACGGCAACTTCGACGGCGTGCTGATGGATTGCCAAATGCCGGTGATGGACGGCTACACCGCCACCCAGCGGATTCGCCAACAGCCGCGCTTTAATGCTTTGCCGGTGATCGCCATGACCGCCAACGCCATGGACGGTGATCGCGAGCGAGCCCTGAGCAGTGGTATGAACGACCATGTATCCAAGCCACTCAATGTCGATGACATGTTCGCCACACTGGCAAAATGGATCAGGCCACAGGCCGCTCCAGCATCGCCAAATGTAGGCCTGTCAGATGGGCTGCCGGATCGTCTTGGGGGCATTGATATGGTTGCCGGCCTAGCGACCTGTATGGGCCGGCGAGAACTCTACCTGCGCCTGCTCTGCAAGTTTCGCGACACTCAGACAGGTTTTGCTGAGCAATTCCAGGCCGCACTGGCCGACTCGGATGTTAGCGCGGCCGGACGTGTGGCCCACAGCCTGCGCGGCACGGCCGGCAACATCGGTGCCAGGGCCGTGGCGCAGGTCGCCGCTGTGCTGGAGCTGGCCTGCCAGAACGGCGAGCCCGCAATGGTGGTGCAAGAGCTGGCGACTAAGGTCGAGCGTTGCCTGCTGCCGACCCTGGCCGCCCTCGCTGACCTGAGCACAAACGCCCCGGCATCGATGAGCGATGGCCTGCAGGATGGCCCCGAGTTAAGCGAGCAACTGAACAGGCTCAAAGGTCTTTTGGCCGAAAGTGACACGGCGGCTATGGAAGCGCTTACCGAACTGCGCAATCTGTCACTCGATCGGGCCTTGGCCAAACGTCTGGTTCTGGTCGCGGAGCAGGTGGAGCTGTTCGACTTTGATCGTGCCCTGGAACTGTTGCAGGACGGGTGAGTTTTGCCAGGAAAGGAGCTACTGACCTCTTCTGGCAACTAGAGACCGACTGGCCGGTTTGGGTCGTAATGAGCCTCCCAGCTTTGTCTAGTCGGTCAAATGCTCTACAACCGGAGGTCGAGTCCGAGGCAAATGCCTGGCCAGGTCGAATGCAAATGGATGGTCAAGTAAATGCAATTACACAACTACGTAAAATCCGCCAGTGATTGATCAGCGGACCTGAAATGTACCTATGCAGGTAACGCACCGTTTGGATGAAGGATGCTGTGGCTGCCAGCGAGGCTGCGGCTATTTAAATGCTGAATTGAGCGCCTGACCGGCGGAGTTTCTCAGCCAGCCGACGATAGTGAAATATCAGTTACCCGCAGTCGTCATGGAGCCAGGCATCTAGCGCTTCCCCTTCATGCAGACAACGGAAAGATAAGCACCCCAAAGCACACCACACAGGGCAAGCATGAGTTCTGGATTGAAAATGCCCTGATCGACCGGCGCCACCAGGATTTCGCTATAAAGGCACAAGGCGCCCGCGATCAACGCCATAAAGTAGCCGGTCCGGGTTCTGGTCCGGCGCAGCAACAGAACCTTTTTCAGCCCTTCGTCTTTCCATTCTTGAGGGGGTATGCATTGGATCTCTTCCAGCAGCACCCAACCCCAAAGCAACGCGCACAACCAATAACCTATCATCATGATGTCCTCCACTTAGTACATTGATTAAACATGAATACAGCGCGCACTCCGCGCTCAACTTACGAAGATCGATTCCAGAGTCTTTTCCGACTCGTGCAATTTGCTCTCATGCATATCCATATCCTGAAGCAGGTGAGAAGGTTCAAGCGACTGCCATGGACGGGGAGTCCGAGCGGAGCACGCCCGGTCTCGTTGCCAGTGGTCGCATCCCGCTGGACCAGGTCGGCGGCGGCGAAGTCATACTCCCAGCGGTGTCCCATGCGCGTTTGCACAGATGGAAGAGAACTATCAAGGTTGAGGCCAGCATGATTTCTGTCACAAGCAGCAGATTGGCGTTCAGCTCCACGCGTGGCCACCATACATAGAGAATGAACCGTGCGGCATACGGCGTGGCAAACGCTATGGCTACTGCCAGCAAGGTGATGACGCCATGCGACATGACGTGCCGCAGCACGGCTAGAAAGTCGTGTTCTTTGCTGATTGGTTCCATGGGGTACTGCTCCCGTTTGGGAATGATTGCCAGCAGGAAAAATCTTCTGGTGACAGGGACTTGGCTAAACGCTCCAACATGCGGCGCATGATGGCCAGTTCATGGTTCTTGTCGTAGAACGCGTAGGCACCCGCTTTTGTGAAGTACTTCCAATGTGTCGGTTCAGCGCAATTGCTGACCACGATGACTTTTGTCAGCGGATACTCGGCTGCGACCACACGCAATACTTCCATGCCCTGACCGTCGCCGAGGTTGACGTCCAGCAAGACAACATCGGGCGGTTCACGCCGAATGGCGACGATGGCGGCCGTTGCGCGGTGGAACACCCCGGCAAGTGACAGGCCAGCGATCCCTGGCGACACCGTGCGCCTCAGTGCTGGCACGGCGTTCGAATCCTCAACGACAAACAGGCGCAAAGGGCCTGAATCTCTGACTGGCATCAGTGCAGTCAATGGTTCTGTGCTGGTGACCTGCATGATTTCACCTCTCATTTTTTGACATGGCTGTACAAGACGCTGACGAAGACAACTCCATTCAGCGGACGAAATCTTGCAGAGAGGTCAGTATGCTTAAGTGGAGCGGCTCCCACTATCGACGTTAGCAGGAGTTCTTTGTGGCGATATCGGCCAAGCGCTTGTAGTGATTCCACTACAAGCAGGCTGGATCGGGTGACGCTTCGGCGAAGCCGGGCATGTGCTGGGCATTATTGCTGCACAGTTCGTTAAACCGTACCTGACGTTCAACCAGGACGATTCATTGATGCCGATGCGTTTACCGCAGAGCGTGGAGGATGCCGAGAACGATTGAGTGGCCCGGCTGCGTCGGATGACGGGGCGTTCTAAGTCAACAGGCCGTTTTCGAGTGCATGGCGGGCCAGTTTCGCGTTGCTGTCCATCCCTGTTTTTTCCAGGATGCGTGCCCGGTACGTCGTGACGGTACTCGGGTTCAAGTGCAATATCTCAGCGATGCGGACAATTCTCTCGCCTGAAGCGAGGAGCTTCAGCACTTCAAGCTCCCGGTCGGATAGCGCTTCGTGGGGTGCCCCGTTGCTTCTACCGATAGCGTTGACCAGCTTTTCTGCCAGCTCAGGACTGACGTGCTTGGCGCCTGAGGCCACCTTGCGAACTGCCGTAACCAGGGTGGCTGCGGAAATATCCTTGGTGAGGTATCCCGCTGCGCCGTGCTTTTCTGCGCTTGTACCCGAATCCATTTGTGTACGAGGTTCGCGTTGAGGCTATGGCTGAGCGCAATGCTGGCAATCGAAGCGGCGGGCCGGGCACACGCTTGAATGACCTGGGCCTTGAAGGACTTGGAGTAGGAACGGCGTTGTGGCTGCAAGAAAATACCCGCTTGAAAGGCTAGAGCTGGTGCGCAATTGAATTTAAGTGCGCACCTGTCCTGGCCGTGCGGGGCTGGGCAGATGACTTGGCCGGACGGATGCCGTGTGACGATCCTCCAGTGCACCCGATGCGCCAACCGCAAACAGCCCGGTTCAGCGTCATCCTTCGACGGTCATGCGCATGGCCAAGCCCGCGAGGACCGTCCCCATCAGCCAGCGCTGCACGGTCTGCCACACGGGCCTGCTGGCGAGGAATGTCGCAATGGAACCCGCCATGATGGCAATCAGGGCGTTGACGCTCACGCTAATGACGATCTGCGTAAAGCCAAGCACGATGGATTGCGCCAGCACGCTGCCGTGGCCGGCGGGGTCGATGAACTGGGGCAGCAGCGACAAATACATGACCGCGACTTTGGGATTCAGCAGGTTGGTGACAAACCCCATCATAAACAGCTTGCGCGGGTTGTCCTTGGGCAGCTCGCGCACCTGGAACGGAGAACGGCCGCCAGGCTTGACCGCTTGCCAGGCCAGGTAGAGCAGATAGAGCGCGCCGCCGAGTCGCAGGGCGTCATACGCATAGGGAACCGCCAGGACCAGGGCTGTGATGCCCAGTGCGGCGCAAAACATATAAACGACGAAACCCAACGCCACGCCACCCAGGGAAATCAGTCCGGCCATTCGCCCCTGGCAGATCGATCGCGAGATGAGATAGATCATGTTCGGGCCGGGAGTCAGCACCATGCCGAGTGAAATCAGGCCGTAGGCAAGCAGGTTGGACAGTTCGGGCATGGCGTAACTCCTGAAGGAAGAGATAACGAATTGAAGCTGCGCTAAATCCGTATAAAACGATTTTCGCGATCTCTGAGGTATGCATCTGGATGGTGAGGACGATAGTAGGGCGGCCAAAGGGAGAACGTTAGATACAGATTGACTGACAAAACGTCATACAGCGGTCGCAGCACTTGATGTCGGTGGCTCGCGCCAACCGGGCGATGGCCGCCGTGCGCGGCCATGGTCCGGTTCACGCTGGACAACCGGTATTGCGCGATGGCGAGCTCACCGGCAGGGTGCCAGCGGCCGTCTGGCGACCGACCTTGAACCATGCAGCGTACAACGCCGGGACGAAGAAAATCGTCAGCAGCGTCGCCACGGTAAGGCCGCCCATGATCGCAATTGCCATCGGCCCCCAGAACACACTGCGCGTTAGCGGGATCATTGCAAGCACAGTGGCCAGCGCCGTCAGCATCACCGGACGGGCCCGGTGAATGGCGGCATCCAGCACGGCATTCCACGGGTCGCGCCCTTCGGCGATCTCGATCTGAACCTGATCGATCAGGATCACCGCGTTGCGCATGATCATGCCGCCCAGTGCGATGATGCCCAGGATCGCGACGAAGCCCAGTGGCGACTGGAACACCAATAGCGCCGGCACCACACCGATCAGGCCCAGCGGTGCGGTCAGCATCACCATCCACATGCGGGAGAAGTTCTGCAGTTGCAGCATGAGTAACAGCAGGATGGTGATCAGCATCAACGGGGCCACCGCGAGCAGCGCCTTGTTCGCCTTGTCACTTTCCTCCACCGCGCCGCCCACGTCGATGCGGTAACCAGTCGGCAGCTTGGCTTCGATATCCTTGAGCAACGGCTGGATTTCCTGCGTCACCGATACACCCTGCTCTCCATCCTTCACGTCGGCACGCACCGTGATCGCCATGTCGCGGTTGCGGCGCCACAGCACTGGCTCTTCCAGTTCAGAGCGCACCTGTGCGACCTGCGACAGTGGCACCACCGTGCCCTGGCGCGTGTAGAGGTTGATGTCTTTCAGTGTGTCGAGGTTCAAGCGTTCCTCTGGTACGGCACGGGCCACGATGTCGATCAGGTCCTCGCGCTCACGCAGCTGCGACAGGGTTGCGCCGTTCATCACGGTCTGGGTCGCCAGCGACACGTCGGTCGGTGTAAGGCCAAGCGCGCTCGCCTTGTCCTGATCGAGCTCTACTTTCAGCGTACGCACCGGGTCGTTCCAGTCGAGCTGCAGGTCGCGCACCTTTTGGTTGGACGCAACCACCTTCTCCACGTCGCGGGCGATCTTGCGCACCACTTGGGTATCGGGGCCTACGACGCGAAACTGCACCGGGTAGCCGACAGGTGGCCCCAACTCGAGCCGGGTCACGCGCACCCACGCCTGCGGGAATTGTTGGTCAGCCGAGGCCACCAGCCGCGCACGTACTCGCTCGCGTGCATCCAGATCCTTGGTCATCACGACGAACTGGGCAAAGCCTGGATTCGGCAGCTCGGGGTTGAGCGAGAGATAGAAGCGCGGTGCGCCGGCGCCGGTGTAGGCGGTATAGAAACGCACGTCCTCGTCCTTCGTCAGGATCTCCTCCATGTGCTTGACCTGCTCGGTCGTCGCGGCGAACGAGGAGCCTTCCTTGACGCGCAGGTCAATGACCAGTTCAGGACGCGAACTGTTGGGGAAGAATTGCTGTGGCACTAGCTTGATACACACCAGAGCAAGTATCAGGGCGCCAACCGTCGCACCGATGACCACCCAGCGGCGCTCGATGGCGGCGTCGATCAAGCGGCGCAGGCTGCGGTAGAACTTCGTATCGTGCAGATCACCGTGCTGGTGCTTGCCCAAGTCGTTGGGCAGCATCTTGACCGCCAGGTACGGCGTGAAGATGCCGGAGCAGATCCACGAGAACAGTACCGCGGCACCGACGATCCAGAAAATGCCACCCGCGTACTCGCCGGTGGTGGACTTCGAGAGGCCGATCGGCAGGAAGCCCACGACGGTGATGAGTGCACCGGTCAGGCGCGGCATGGCAGTGGACTGATAGGAGAAGGCGGCCGCCTTCACGCGATCCATGCCGGTCTCCATCTTCGCCACCATCATCTCGATGGCGATGATGGCGTCATCCACCAGCAGTCCCAGCGCGATAATCAGTGAGCCGAGCGAGATGCGCTCCAGGTTCCAGCCCATCGCCAACATCACCAGCGCCACGCCGCCCAGTACCAGCGGCACCGTGGCCGCAACCACGAGGCCTGCGCGCCAGCCCAGGCTGGCCAGGCTCACCGCAATCACGATGATCAGCGCCTCGATCAGCGCGTGTGCGAAGTCGTGGATAGCATCCTTCACCGTGGTGGGTTGGTCGGCCACGAGCTCCAGCTCCACGCCGTGCGCAAGTTCCGACTGGATCTTGGCGACGGCCGTGTCCATCGCCTTGCCAAGGTCCACGATGTTGCCGTCGCTGGTCATTGTGATGCCGAGCATCAGCACGGGTTGGCCGTTGTGGCGGACCGTGTAGGTCGGCGGATCTTCGAAGCCACGGGTAACGGTCGCGATGTCGCCAAGCTTGATCAGCCGGCCGCCCGCGGCGATGGGCACATTGCGGATGGCCTCTTCGCTGGCGAATTGGCCACTCACGCGCACCATGACGCGGTCGCCGCGGGTGTCGATCTGGCCTGCGGGCAACATCGCGTTCTGGCTCTTGAGGCTTTCGGCGATGGCCAGCGGTGTAATGCCCAGCGCTGCCAGGCGCTCGTGCGAGAACTCGACGTAGACACGCTTGGCCTGCTTGCCGATGAGATCGATCTTCTTGACCATCGGCACCTTCAGCATCTGGCGCTTGATGTCCTCGGCCGCGTCCGACAGGTCGGCATGGCCGACACCGTCGCCCTTGATGGCGTACATCAGGCCATACACGTCGCCGTACTCGTCGTTCAGGATCGGGCCGATCACGCCGTCAGGCATCTCCAGGCTCAGGTCGTTGAGTTTCTTGCGTGCCTGGTACCAGGCCTCGCGCTGGTCAGCCTTGGAGGTGCCGCCGCGCACGGTGAGCGTCATGCCCGCGTAGCCCTGCCGCGCGTAGGTGACCACCTTTTCGAAGTTGTCGATTTGCTCGAATTTCTTCTCCATACGATTGAGGACCTGGTCCTGCAATTGCTGGGCGGTGGCGCCCGGCCAGATGACCATGGCGGTCATGGAAGGCACCGAAAAGTTCGGATCTTCGAGCTGACCGAGCCTGGTGAAACTGAAGGCGCCGGCCGCCGCGACAATGAGGAGCATGAACAGAACGATGGCGCGATGGCGCAGCGCCCAGTCGGTGAGGTTGAAATTGTTCATCGGGTGGCCTGCTGCGTAGTGTTAGTGTCAGCGATCGCCGCACCGGGGAGCGCGACCTTCAGTCCGGATGTCATCTTCTGGACACCGGCGGTGACGATCGATGCGCCAGCCTGCGGCCCGGAGACGAGCACCTCGTCATTGCGGTAGCCCCACACCGCCACACGCTCCAGTTCGACGATGCCTACCGGATCCTTGCCCACAGGCGTGACTACCCAAAGTGCCGGCTGGCCGCCGCTTTGGGTCAGTGCCGTCGCCGGCACCGCCGCCACCGAGACGTTTGTCATCACGCTCTTGGCCATTACAGTGGCGGTGGCGCCCAGCGGCAGCGCCTGCATTGGCTTGAGCCGCGCGCGATAGGTGCGCGTCTGCGCCGCAGCCTGCGGCGACAGCTCGCGCAGCGTGACATCGAAGGTCTCGTTCGGCGCACTGGCCAGCGAAGCCTTGAACTGCGCGTCCTTGAAGACGGACAACTGATCCTCGGGCACGTCGATGACGATCTCGGATTCATCCGGATTCGCAACCGAGACCACCGGTTGGCCCTCCGCCACGACCTGGCCTGCCTCGAAGCGCACAGCCGTGACAACACCGCTACGGGAGGCGCGCAGCACGGTGTACTTGAGCCGGTTGCGCGCGAGCTCGAGTTTTCGCGCCTCGGCCTCGGCAGTCGCATGAGCGGTCTGGGCATTGGTATGCGCACGCTCGTCGTCGGCCGCACTGACCGAGCCGTCAGCCTTTAGCGCGGTAAGGCGTTGGTGGTCCGAATCGGCCTGACGAGTCTGCTCGACGGCAACTGCCCACTGCTGTTGCGACGCTTGCTCAGCGAGGCGGTAGTCGCTGTCGTCCAGCACAGCCAGTACGTCGCCTTCGCGCACAAACTGACCTACATCGACCTTGCGCTGGGCTACCTTGCCGCCCACGCGGAAGGCTTGATCGACTTCATGCCGTGACTGCACGGTGCCCACGTAGCGACTACTTTCGCGGGCATTGTCGTAGTTGATTTCAACGGTGCGTACCGGTCGTGGGGCCTGCACGGACGGCTGATCCGGGCTGCACGCACAAAGCATGGCGGCGACGGCCAAAACGCCGGCCGTAGTAAGGGAATTCTTCAAGACGGTTCCTCTTTGGAAAACGACAGATTCTCAGGAAAGTGGTGGCCGGTCGGCTTTGGCGGATGCGGTTGGGTTGGAGGGTTGTTCGAACACCTGCCAGCCCCCGCCCAGTGCCTTGTAGAGCTGCACGCTGTCGAGCAGCAGTCGGGTGTTGCTTTCGTTGGAGTTCAAGCGTGCCGCCAGGCGCGCCCGCTGCGAATCCAGCAGTGGCAACAGGTCGATCTGCCCGCGGTTATAGAGCGACTGGGCGCGGTTCTGCGCAGCCTCGGAAGATGCGGCGGCCAATTGCAGCGACCCGGACCGGCGGCGTTCCTGCGCAAGCGTGACGAGGGCGTTTTCCACATCCTCGAGCGCCCGTACGATGCCGTCTTCGGCGCGCAGCAGCGCCTCTTGTTGAGCGCTTTCGGCCGCTTCGTTGATCGCTTGCGTGCGCCCGGCGTTGAAGAGCGGCATCGCCAGCAGGCCCGCGACGTTGGTGAAGCGCGCAGCGCCGAGATCGGCACCGTTCAGGTTGAGACCCTGGCGGCCGAAGGAAGCGCCGAGAAAGAGCTGCGGGAACCACTCAGCTTTCGCTTGCTGGCGACGAGCATTGGCGGCGTCGAGTTGTGCCATCAGCGCCAGTACGTCAGGTCGGCGTTGCAGCAACTCGGCGGGCTGGCCGGGCTTGGCCTCGGGCACGTCGATCAAATCACCGCTTGAAGGCTGGATGTTTGTGGTGTTGAAAGACTGATCTGCGATCAGCACTGCAATACGGTGACGTGCCACCGCTACTTGGGTTTCCAGCGGCGGAATCTGCGCCCGCGCCGACAAGGCGTCGGTCTGCGCGCGTTCGACGTCGAAAGCGGATGCCAGCCCCACCTGTTGGCGTGCGGTGACCAGACGCAGCGTCTCGTCCTGCATCGCCGAGATTGCGCGAAGCGTCGCGACCTGGCGCTGCGCACCGACCAGGGTGAAGTAGTTGCTGACCACGTCGCTCATCACCAGCAGGCGCACGCCACGCATGCTGTGTTGCGCGGCCAGCGCATCGGCGTCAGCCGCCGCCGCGCCGGCGCGCAGACGGCCGCTCAGGTCGAGTTCCCACGAGACGTCCAGACCCACACTGGTGGTCCTGGTATCCGGATAGCCCTGTTTCGTGGCCGAGTTGTAACCGCTGCGGCGGTCACTGCCGGAGACGGATGCGCCGACACTCGGGAGCAGCCAGGACTGGCTGACCGTTTCTCCGGCACGCGCGGCACGCAGGCGCTCGGCGGCAATCTTGACGTCGCGGTTCTCACGCGCAGCCCGGTGCACCAGATCCGTCAGCAACGGGTCGTGGTAGACCTCCCACCACGCCGCCTCGGGTTCCATTTCGGAGGCCGTGCTCGCAGCGAAGTTGCTCGGCAGGTCGACCGAGGGCTTGACGACCGGTGTGGAGCAACCGGAAAGGGCGAGGGCGATCGAAGTGGCAAGGGCTGCCGCAACGGCGAGCCCGGCCGGGCGCTCGGCCCGTTTCAAGGTTGTCCGGGCGGTGAGGAGGGGCAGTGGAAAGGAAACTGGAAGTCGCGGCATCGCATTGGACTCGTGTGGATTCGAGATGGCATCAGCGTAAGGCCCGGTGTGCACGAAGTCGTCAGCGAAGCGTCGCCGTTCGGTCGCCATATCGAGCGCACATTCAGGTGGGAGACGTCACTCGCCGTCGGCATCTGCCGCATGCTCGCCGGCCGCCGACCTGAGGTCCGAGTCGATCGACTCCAGCAACTCTTCGGCGGACGAAAACTCGCGCTGACGTCCGGTGACCAGGTTCTCGAGGCGGCCCACCAGGGCCCCCGAAGCGGCATCGCTACGCAGCTTGATTACGTATGAGCGGCGGCTCGGGTACTTGGTTTCAGAGTTAAGGATCATCACAGTCCAGGGGGGCAAGAAAGTTCGACGACAGAGTAGGCGGCCCCCTGAAGCGAGTCGTAAGCGAAAGGTCAGACTTCGGTCGGGACAGCGCCGCTCCCTCAGAAATTGATGTCGATAAAAGGCAAGGACTTGAACACCGCAGCCCTGTGGGAGCGAGCTTGCCCGCGAAGAGGCCGGCACATTCAGCATCGATGTCGGCTGACACACCGCCTTCGCGAGCAAGCTCGCTCCCACAGGTTCAACGGCTGTACGCAACATCTGCGAACTAACCAAATCACTGTGGGAGCGAGCTTGCTCGCGATAGCGGCCTGGCAGTCACTTCATCGGTGGCTGGCATGCCGTCATCGCGAGCAGGCTCGCTCCCACAAGTTTGCGGCCTTAACTCATCAAGCCGACTTTGCGCCCTGAATCAGCGAGCGCGCACGTTTCGCCAGCTCGGTTCCGTCAGTTTCGGGTGACTGGTCAACCAGCGTGGCCAATGCCTGTTGGTCCTCGGCCGTAGCGTCAGGGTGCTCGCACAGTTCGACCAGCGCTTGCAGCTCCAGCCACGGTGCTTCCTGGGCGCGAGCTTCTTCAACCGCGCGCCTCACCGCAGCGATGCCGGCGTCGGGCTGACCCTGTGCTCGCGAGATCGCTGCCTCCAGCAGCAATAGCTGTGGCAGGTATACGCGCTCGCCCAGTTCCTCGCCCACCCGAAATGCTTCCTTCAGCTCGACTTGCGCGGCGGTGCAATCACCTGCGAGCAGCAGCGCCTCGGTGGCGTAGCCGAGCACCTCGCTGGCACCGGAGCGCATTCCAAGCCCGGTGTGTTCTTCATAGGCCTCACGGATGCGACGGTAGCCGTCGCGGGGTGCACCGTTGCGGGCGTCGGCCCAGCCGCGCCACCAGCGGCAAGCCGTGCGCCCGAGTGCGAGCGAGTGCTCATCCACCAGCGTCTGCATGTCGTCAGCCAGCGCTGCCACACGCACGTGGTTTCCCATCCGCACCTCGATCAACACCTCCTGCCAGGCGGCGACCAGCCAGGTCATGGGCTGGCGCAACGCCTGCGCGCGTACCCGTGCCTGCTGCATGTGGGCTCGGGCTTGCTCAACCAGACCAGAGCGCAAGAGTTCTATAGCCAGCATGCCGTGCAGCATGACCTGGGGATCAGCCGCAAAGATATTGTTTGCCCCGATGTCCAGCGGCTCAGCGATCGCGAGGGCGAGCTCTAGCCAACGGCGGGTCGTCTGCGTGCGCCCCTGGAGGTGATGCACCTCGGCATGCACGATGCACGCCGCCAGCATGAGAGCTGGATCGTTTGTGTCGCAGGAGAGGGCTTCGGCACGTTCCGCCACCTCCAGCGCCAACGCATAATCGCCGCGCAGACCGAGCAGATAGCCGAATCCATGCAGCAGGCGACCACGCATTGGATGCACGGGTACATCTGCTAGCAGCATGTACGCGCGTTCGAACGCATTTTTGGCTTCGCTGCCGACACCGAACGTGTGGAAAGCCGATACGCCCTGCAGCGTGGCCAAGGTAATTTCGAGCGCATCGCGCTCCATCCCTTCTGGTGCCTGCATGAGTAGGACCAAGGCGCGCTCAGTGAGGCCGTAGCACAAGTCCGGGCTGAAGTGCAGCAGCGCAGCCTCCGCGGCATCGGCGTAGTAACGCAGCGCAATCATCGGCTGCCGAGCCCGGTCAAAGTGCATCGCCAGCTCCGAGGCAGCAACCGGTACGCCGACCGTGCGCTCGCGTTCGAGGGCTGTGCCAACCTGGTGATGGAGGTGGGTGCGCAATGAGCGCGGCGTGCGGTCGTACAGAACCTGGCGGAAGAGAGCATGCCGGAACGAGTAGGGCTGCTCTGCCGTCTCCTCAACTTCGGTGGTCCGCGACCGTATGAGCCATACCTGCTCGCGTATCAGCTCCTCACAGGTGTGGGCCACCGAAGCGAGGTCGCGCTCGAGGGCCAGTGAAACCGTCTCGATTCGGAATTCGGCCCCGCACACCGCTGCGACCGAGAGCACCGCACGCTGCTCCGGCCCAAGCTTGGCAATGTAGTGATCAATGATGGCTGCGAGGTTTTCGGGAACTGCCAGATCTGCGAGCCGAGCCTCGATGGTGGCATCGTCGTCCGTTGGGTCCATCACTTCACTGATGACTGACGATACGAACAACGGCACACCGTCAGTGCGCTCATGCAGGGCACGCACGAAGGTTTCATCGCGCGCCAGCGAGGCCGAACTCTGCGCAACATAGTCAGCGACCTCGGTTTCCGAGAACGGATCGAGCACCAATTCCTCGCACAGACGTTGCAGGCGCAGTTCGTGGCGCAACGAGCTGAGTGGATGATCGAGCGCAACCACCTCGGCGAGGCGGAAGCTCGATAGCCACATCAGCCGCGTGTTGCTACGTCGCCGCGCCACATAATTGATGAGCTGGACCGTCGCCCGATCGCTCCAGTGCAGGTCTTCGGTCACCAGCAACAGCGGTCGCTGCTCCGTGTAGCGGTCCAGCAGTTCGCCCATTTCCCGGAGCATGCGGTCCGGACCGACGCCGGCAAGCTCGCGCCGCAACGCGTCTCGCTCCGCCGTGGTGCTGAGCCACGGCAGTTGCAGCAGCCAGGTTGGCGCCACGTCGCGCAACAACGCCGGCAGGGTGGGGTCACTGCGGCACAGATCGGCCAACGCCTCCAGCACCGGCAGGTACGGTTCGCCGGTGCCGTAGTGCTCCACGCAATGGCCGCGTGCGCAGGTGATGCCGCCAAGGCTGGCAAGGAAATTTTCGATTAACGTGGTCTTGCCAATCCCCGGTTCTCCAGCGAGCCAGACCACGGCTCGCTGACCGCCATCCGCCCGCTCCCATGCCCGTTGCAGTCTTGAGATTTCGTCGGCGCGACCGATGAATGGCGGTGACGGATGCGCGCCGGCCGCCGGCACCGTCGCGGATGCAGGCGGCATCGAAGGTGCAGGGGAGGGCGCGGCGATGAAGCGATAGCCGCGCCTCGACACAGTCTCGATATAGCGGGGCTGCCTGGGGTCGTCGCCCAGCACCTTGCGCAGATCGCTGATGGCCGTCTTCAGCACCGAATCGCTGACGAACCGATGCCCCCACACGGCATCAAGCAAGGCATCCTTGGTCACCAACGATCCCGGCTGGCGTGCAAGGACGCACAGCAGTGTGAAGGGAGTTGGCGCCAACGCCACAGCTTCTCCGTTGCGTGACAAGCAGGCGTTGGCTTCGTCGAGTTCGAACTCGATGAAGCGGAGCTGGACTGGGTTCGGTTGGGGCTGCGGACGTGCCACGTTGGTTTCCTGAAGACTAAAACATGGGTGTGCCCTCGTGAGGCATGGCACGTGGTCACTCCAATAACAACGCTGATCGACTCAGAAGCCAAGCCTCACCGGTCGGAAACTGGCCCTGCGCATAGCTCACATGTCCTCGTCACGGTACGGTAATGATCCCAAAAAATTAATGACAAAAACATCAATATTGAAATATCTCTCAATTTTGCATACCTTGACTCTGCCTGGCGATGAGGCCTGTACGCCTCACGACTTCAATCACAACAAGGGCTCGAGATGAACAACAACAAGAAAGTACCCGAATTGACTCCCTCCGCCGTCGATGTGCTGGTCGTCGGTTACGGTCCGGTAGGCGCGACGATCGCGGCGCTGCTCGGCCGCTATGGGGTTACGACCCTGGTGCTGGACAAACTCCATGAAATCGTACTGATGCCCCGTGCCATTGCTCTGGACAACGAGGCCCTGCGCATCCTGCAACTCGCCGGGTTGTCGGAAGACGCCTTCGAGAAGATCGCTATCCCTGAAGTGAAGATGCACTCCCCGGTCCTCGGGCAATTCGGTCGAGCCAATACTGAGGGCTGTATCGACGGCCATCCCAAGCTTGTGACTTTCTATCAGCCCGACCTCGAACGAGCGATGCGCGGCCAGGTTTCCCGGCTGAAGTCAGTGACCAGTCTGGGCGGTTTCGAGCTTGCGAATCTGGTCGAGGAGTCGGATTGCGTGGTTGCCACCGTACGGGATCAAAATGGACACTCGCATTGCGTTTGCGCCCAGTATGTGATCGGTGCGGATGGCGCAAGCTCCAGGGTCAGGGCACTGATTGGCCAGGAGTTCGAAGGGCAAACCTATGCAGAGGATTGGCTGATTGTCGATGCCAGGAACCGGCATAAGTCAGCCATTGATCACATCGAGTTTATCTGTGATCCAAGGCGTCCAACACCGCACATGCCCGCACCCGGCGGAAGGGAGCGTTGGGAGTTCATGCTGCAACCAGGTGAATCCCGGGAGGAGCTGGAGAGCCCGGAAAGCATCGCCCGGCTCATCGCGCCATGGATCAACCCGCAGGAACTGGAAATCGAGCGCAAGGCGGTGTATCGATTCCACGCGCGCTGCTGCAACAGATTCAGCAAGGGACGTATCTTCCTCGCCGGGGATGCCGCGCACATCACCCCCCCTTTTGTCGGGCAAGGCCTCGTAGCGGGCCTTCGAGATGGCGCCAACCTTGCCTGGAAACTGGCCTGGGTCCTTCGCGGCCATGCCACGCCTGCAATACTCGATACCTATGACGTAGAGCGCCGCCCTCATGCCCAGGCGATGATCAATCTGGCGAAACTCATGGGCCGCCTGGTGATGCCGAGAAACAAGGTCGCAGCTTTCTTTATCCACGGCCTGATGCGCACGCTGGCGTTGACTCCCGCTACCAGAAAGTACTTCGAGCAACTGGACATCAAGCCAAAGAACATCTTCAAACAGGGGCTGTTCGTGCAGCATCATCGTGGCGACAAGCTGGTTCGTGGCAGTCTGTTTCCCCAAGCCTGGGTTCGCGACATGCAAAAGCAGATCAAACTGAGCGACGATGCTCTTGGAGACAACCTGACCCTGGTTGGATTCGGTGTTGACCCGTTGTCACTGCTAACCACCGATCAGATCGTTTCCTGGGAAAAAATGGGAGGCCACTTCCTGGAGATCAGAACACGCGGACAACGCTCCGGCGGCAGTTGTGACTTCATCGAAGATATGAACCATGACATCCTGCCGCTGGCTGCCAAAGGAACGCTCGTCGCGGTTCGTCCCGACCGTATCGTCATGCACCACGCCCCTGGCGCGCAGGCAGGCAGTCTTCTTCGGGACTGCAGGGGCCTGCTGGTCAGCGAAGACGCCACTCCTGACAGCATTTCCATTACCATCAACGAGCCCCCTCGATTAAGAGCCTGAAGATGCCTTCCCCCACTTTCCCTTCAGAAGCAACTGAGCAAGAGCCTCTCACTCGAGGCCACAAGAAGCGTGAACGTACCCGTCGCGGCCTGGTGGACGCGGCCTTGCGTCTTGTCGCACGTAAGGAGGTGGGGGAGATTGCACTGCTCGATGTCGCCTCGGAGGCCGCGGTATCCAACGGCACCATCTACAACTATTTTCGAACGCGCGACGAAGTACTCGAGGCGGTTGGCATCGCCATGGCGAGTGAGTTCTCCGATGCCATTTCCGCCCTGAGTTCGGACGTGCACTGCGGTGCACAGCGGCTTTCGATTGGTGTGCGCATGTTCGTATGCCGGGCCGCCTACGACCATCAATGGGCTAACGCACTACTGCGTATCATCCATTCCGATCAGACCATGCGCTCGCGTTTGGCTGCACATGTGCTGGGCGACCTGCGTGAGGGGCTGCGCGCGGGTACTTTCGCTTATGAGGACGAGGGGATCGCCCTGGACATGGTCGTATCCTGCACAACCGGCGCCATGCGCTCGGTTGTCGAAGGGCGTGCGGTGGCGGAGCACGATCAGCGGGTTGCCGAGATGATTCTCAAGGCTCTGGGTGTAACACCTGCCAGAGCCAAGAGAATCGCCGGTAAGCCGCTACCCTAGTCCTGATGTCATCATTGACCGGCTAAACCCTAATGCCAGTCAGTTAACGCTTTGAACACCGCAACTCCTGTGGGAGCGAGCTTGCTCCGGGCGGCGTTCCGACGATGACGATCGCATAGTCGACACCTGCGTTGCCTGACAGTCCGCTATCGCGAGCAAGCTCGCTCCCACAGGTTTTGCGCCTTAACTGACTGGCATTAGGCTAAACCCGGCCAATCCATTGCCGATAGCTCTTCGCCTGGCGACGAGACTTCAGCTGATTGCCGATCAATGCCATGAGTGGCGACGTCCCGGGTTTTGTCCGTTTGCCTTGGCTCAACAAACCGAGCTGCTTCTTGATCACCGACGCCACTGCAAGCGATGCCAGCGCCTTATTCTTCCAGCGGACGACGATGGGCTCCACTTCGGTGTCCTTACCTTCCATCCACTGGCTTGGCAGGGCCGGTTCGATTGCCAACGCAGTGGCCAGCCCCACCATCGACACCGATCCGCTCACCACTCGCTCCGCCACCTCCTTTCTACGCACGCCGCCGGTGACCATCAGCGGCATGCGCGCTATTTTTCCTATTTTTTCCGCGCACTCGAGAAAGTACGCTTCTCGAGCCAAGCGGCTGCCGTCGCGGGTTTGCCCCTGCATTGCCGGGCTTTCGTAGCTGCCGCCGGACAACTCGACCAGGTCGACCGCCTTGGCGTTGAGCATTTCCACCACGCGAGCGGCATCCTCGGCATCGAAGCCACCGCGCTGAAAGTCCGCGGAATTGAGCTTCACAGCGACGCAAAAAATCGGTGCCACCCGCTGACGTATTGCGTCGATGGTTCGCAGGAGAATTTGCGCACGATTTTCCAGGCTGCCACCCCAGCGGTCGCTACGCCGGTTGGTCAAGGGCGAAAGGAATTGGCTGAACAGGTAGCCATGCGCTGCATGAATCTCCACGCCGGTGAATCCGGCACGCTCGGCCAGCACCGCCGCCTGGGTATAGCGCTCGATCAGCTCTTCGATCTCCTGCTCCTCCAAAGCCCTGGGCGGCACAAAAGCTTTTGATAGTCCGGGAATGTCGACAGCCACTGCAGAGGGGCCCCGTGCCGATTGCCCCATTGAAGCCAAGAGCTGCCGTCCGGGATGATTGATTTGCATCCAGGCCTGGGCTCCACGGCTGCGGCAAGCATCGGCCCATAACCTGAATTCGCCCAGGTTGCGATCGTCTTCAAGCACCACGCCAGCGGGGCCGGTCAAGGCGTGGCGGTCAACCATGACGTTGCCAGTGATGATCAGGCCGGCACCACCCTGGGCCCAACGCCGATAGAGCTTGACCAGCGCTTCCCCAGGAGCGTGATCCTCATTGGCAAGGTTCTCCTCCATGGCGGCCTTGGCGATCCGGTTCGGAATCACCGTGCCGTTAGGCAAGCGAAGTGGTTTGAAGAGCTTTGAGCCGGTCATGTTCTGTCCTTCAACTGATGAAAATACGGCCAGCCCGCGCAGGGCTTGATGTGCCGAGAAGGCAAGCCTGAAACACAATTGAACACGTGTGTTCAGTTGTGTCAATGGCGCAGGGCTTTAATTGACCTGGCTTCAGGCCGATTTTCAGGCAGAAAAACCTACACGCTTAAAAATAGGGTTGACGTAAAATGAACACGAGTGTTCAATCGGTCCATAAGGTAATCCTGGAGAGAGAACCGTGGAATCCCTGAATCCAACACAGCGCCGCATTCATCAAGCCGCCTTCCGCCTGTTCGCTGAAAGAGGCACCTCACAAGTGAACATTCTCGACCTCGCCCAAGAGGCAGGCGTGGCGCGCGGAACGGTCTATAGCAACATCGACAGCATGGAAAGCCTGTTCGAGGCAGTCGCAGGTCATCTGGCCAGGGAGATGCATGAGCGCGTCAACAAGAGCTTCAATTCCCTCTCTGATCCGGCTCAGCGCCTTGCCAATGGCATTCGATTGTTCATTCGTCGAGCGCACGAAGACTCACAGTGGGGCGCGTTCATCCATAAGTTCGCCATGAGCAATTCTTCGTTACGCGAAATGTTCAGCAGCCAGGCGACTACGGATCTTCTGAGCGGGCTTTCCACTGGACGCTATACGTTTGCGCAGGAGCAATTGCTCTCAGTGCTGACGCTGATTTCGAGCAGCGTCCTGGGCTCGATTTTTCTGGTGCTGGAAGGGCACAGAACGTGGCGCGAATCGGGATCTGATACGGCTGAACTCGTGCTGCGTGCCTTGGGTGTGCCTTTGGAGGAGGCTAGAGCGCTGGCGACCGTAGAGTTGCCGGCACTTCCTCCTATCGACTAAGCGCGGTAACCGAAACAACGAAAAACCCCTGGCGTTTTCAGGGGTTCAGGGATCGCTTTGCCCTAAAAACTGGAAAACAAGAACAATGAATAACAAAAATCAAATGCCCCAGTTGGCAACACAACAGCCTGTCCGGTATCCGCAACCGACGGTTAAAGCCCAAGGTCTGACTCACCTGATCTTTCAAAGGCCAGACTTGAATGAGGCGGCGCATTTCCTGACAGACTTCGGCCTGGCCGTCAGTCATCAGAACGCCGAAACGCTCTATCTGCGCGGCACTGAACCGGCTCCCTATTGTTACCGTGTCCACCGTGCAGAAAATGCATGCTTTGTCGGGTTCGGGCTGGCAGTCCAATCGCTCGAGGATCTGGAAAAGCTGACGCAAATTCCAGGTGCATCATCGATCGAGACATCGACACATCCTGGCGGCGGGCATTACCTCAGACTGACCGATCCTTCAGGGTTTACCGTCGAAGCGGTTTGTGGCCAGACGCCAGGTAAAACCCTGGTACACAGAGCCCCACTTCCCTGGAATCTGGCGCAAGAGCAATCGCGAATCAACGCCACGCAGCGCCCGCCGATTGCACCGCCTGAAGTAATCAAGCTGGGTCACATCGTCATTGAAGTGGCCGACTATCAGGCGACCTGTGCCTGGTACACCCGGCATTTCGGGTTCATTCCCAGCGATGTGCAAGTACTCCCTGACGGCACCCCCATCGTCGCCTTCATGCGCCTTGATCTCGGTGACAGGCCTGCGGATCACCATACGCTCGCGATCGCCCAGGGGTTCATGGCGACCTATAGCCATAGCGCCTATGAAGTTGTCGATGCCGACGCGGTGGGCATGGGGCAACGGGTCCTGCGAGAGCGGGGTTGGGAGCACTCATGGGGAATCGGCCGGCACATCCTGGGCAGTCAGATCTTCGATTACTGGCAAGACCCTTGGGGTGATAAGCACGAGCACTACTGCGACGGGGATATCTTTACCGCCATACAACCTGTGGGCATCCATCCCGTGAGTCCCGAGGCAATGGCGCAGTGGGGGCAGCGCATGCCCAAGAGTTTTACCAAACCCAAGATGAGCTTCAGCAATGTACGAGCCCTGATCCGCAACCTGCGGCGCAGCCCTGACTTGACGATTGGCAAGTTGATCACGCTGATGCGGATGTTCGGGTAGAGCGGCTGCCATGTCGGCCAACGCTACACGATATGGCCGGCGAGACGTGCTCAAAGCCGGTGCCTTGATCGCCGGCGGCTCGTTGATCTACAGCGTCGCCAGCCCACCCTCAGAACAACACCACAGTTCTCGCGCCATCGAGCGCGGGACAAACGCTGCTCCAGGAGTACCTTCAATGTCTGCTGTACACGTAGTCCGCTTTGAGTTTGAGAACGGTATCCACTGGGGCGTGCTACGCCAAGACCGTATCACGATTGTCCCAGGTACTTTTGAGACCACGGGTGACTTCATCAACCAGAACAGTATCGATGATCTCGCTCAACTGAAGGGTACTCAGTTGGAGGCGCACCAAGTGAATCTGCTGTCGCCGGTAACCCGCAATCAACAGTTCGTCTGCCAAGGGGCCAACTACCGACAGCACATGATCGAGTCGGGCATGGACCCGGATGCGAAGAAATACAACATGATCTTCACCAAGGCGACCAGTTGCCTGGTGGCCGCAGACAGCGTCCTGATCAAGCCGCGCACCRTCCGTTTCCTTGACTATGRGATCGAACTTGGGCTGGTGATGAAGCGCGTGATCAGCGGCGCAGTGACCGTCAACGACGCCAACCTGCATGAATTCGTTGCCGGTGTGGTCATTGTCAATGACTACTCGGCACGCGACATTCAGATCCCCCAGATGCAGTTCTACAAGGGCAAGAGCTTTCGCACGTTTGGCCCGGTCGGCCCCTACCTCTGCCTGCTGGGTACCCAGGACATGCATTACCTGAAAGCATTGCAGTTGCGCCTGACGGTCAATGGCGAAGTGCGGCAAAGCGACAGTACGGCCAACCTGGTGTATGGCCCGGCTGAAACCCTGACCGAACTCTCCGCCGTGCAAGATCTTGCCCCCGGCGACCTGATCGCCACCGGTACTCCGGCGGGATGCGCGCTGAGCATCCCTTCGCCCGCCAAGCAGCGCATTGCGGCCCTGATGCCAGAAGCGACCAAGTGGAAGCTGTTCCTCAAAGCGCAGGAGGGGCGGACGCAGTATCTCAAGGCAGGAGACGTCGTCGAAGCGCGCATTCGCAGTGCCGATGGCGTGATTGACCTGGGTGTGCAACGCAACCGAGTCGTAGAGGAAGCCTGAAGATGATGGTGCGATCTCTGAACGACATTGAAAGTATCGAGCAGGTTCCGTTGTCGGAACGTGGCTTGGCTTCCAGCACCTATGAAGCACTGGCGCGTACAGCCGCGCTTAGCCCCAACGCGCCTGCACTGAGCTTCTTCGCCGACGCTACCTGCTTCAGGAACACCCATCACTGGAGCTATGCCGAACTCGTCGAAGATATCACTCGAGCGGCGAATGCTTTCCACGATCTGGGCATTACCCCGGGTGAAGTGCTGGCCTTCATCCTGCCCAACCTGCCGGAAACCCACTTCACCATCTGGGGGGGCGAAGCGGCCGGTGTCGTCATGGCGATCAACCCACTGCAAGAAGCCAAACAGATGGCTGCCTTGCTGCGGGCCGCCAAGGCCAGCGTGGTGGTAACGCTCGCACCGACGCCGGGCAGTGACCTGTGGCCGAAGTTGGCGTCGCAGCTGGATCAACTTCCCGAGATCAAGCACGTCGTTTGGGTTGGCATGGGACCCTATGTTGATGCAGCTCAGCGTGAATCCCTTGAATCCCTGGCAGAGAAAGAGCGTGAATTGCACAGGGGGGCCACGATTCACGAGTTACGGACGTTGATGGATGCTCAGCCAGGCACGCACCTGAAAAGCGACCGGCAATTGCGCCCTGAGGAGCGTTCCTCTTACTTCTGCACCGGCGGCACCACTGGGCTGCCCAAGATCGCGATGCGGACGCATGGGGCAGAGGTCTTCAACGCGTGGGCCATGGCTACGCACATGCAACCACATGGGAGTGGCCAGGTCATTTTCTGTGGGTTGCCGCTGTTCCATGTAAATGCACAGCTGGTGACAGGCTTGATGCCCTGGACCCAAGGTGATCATGTCATCCTTGGCACGCCGCAGGGTTATCGCGGTGAGGGGGTGATCCCACGCTTCTGGGAGATGGTCGAGCACTTCGGCATCAACTTCTTCTCCGGCGTACCCACCGTCTATTCCGCACTGTTGCAAAACGAGCTGGAAGGCCGTGACCTGTCCAGCCTGCGTTATGCCATGTGTGGTGCCGCGCCGATGCCGGTCGAACTTTTCCGAGAGTTCGAAGGCCGGACCGGGGTGAAGATCCTCGAAGGCTACGGACTCACGGAAGGCGCGTGCGTCTCCTCGGTTAATCCGCCCCATGGCGAGCGCTTCGTCGGCTCCATCGGCATACGGATTGCCTATCAGGGCATGCGTGCAGTCATGCTCGATGACGCTGGAGAGTATCTGCGCGACGCCGACACCGACGAAATTGGCCTGATCACCATCACGGGTCCGAACCTGTTCGAGGGTTACGTTGAAGAAAGCCATAACCGGGGCCTGTGGATCGACATCAATGGTCAGCGCTGGCTGAACACGGGCGATCTGGGTCGCCAGGATGAAAACGGTTACTTCTGGCTGACCGGGCGCAAAAAGGAGCTGATTATCCGCGGCGGCCACAATATCGATCCCAAGCAAATCGAGGAGGCTCTGCAAGCCCATCCAGCGGTGGCGTTAGCCGCGGCCATCGGCAGCCCGGACGTCTATTCGGGTGAAGTGCCGGTTGCCTACGTGCAACTGCGGCCAGGCCACGTTTGCGATGTCGAAGAACTTGAACAGTTTGCTCAACACCACATCAGTGAGCGGGCGGCCATTCCAAAGCGGATCGAAATCCTCGAAGCACTGCCGTTGACGGCGGTGGGCAAGATCTTCAAGCCCGCGTTGCAGCAGCGCGAAGTTGCCAGGGTAGTCCGGCAGGATGTGGATCGCATGTGTCTGAAGGACATTGCGGTCGAGGTGATTGCGCATGAACAACGTGGATTGGTCGTGTGCATCCGGGCCGGGAGACATCAAGAGTCCCTGGCCCTCCTTCTAGGTCGCTATAGCTTTCAGGTGGAGTGGCTCGATTGATCCTGACTTTGTAATTTCGGCACTACGGCCCTGGTACTAATCAGCCAGGGCCTTTTTCAAAAAAACGATGAACTTCAACCGGCACTGCCAAGTGCACCGGAAGGCGAAGCTTTGCCTGCGCACCAATCAATAAAAACAATACGAGGTGGAAAATGAACCTGAGCAACCGTGTAATCCCGTGTCTCTCAGCTGTGCGAGAAGTGTCTTCCTGGATCAAATTCACAGGTGCCGCGGCAATACTCAGCGTTTCAACAAGCGCGGGCGCCAATGGCATTGCCTTGAACGAGCAAAGTGCAAGTAGTGCGGGTACTGCTTATGCGGGGAGGTCGTCTTCTGCGCTGGATGCCAGCACCATCTTTGGTAACCCGGCGGGCTTAACCAAATTGAAACGTACCGAGATTTCCGGAGGAGCCGCGGTCGTCTCGGTGAGCGACGACATCAGTGATGCGCAGAGCAGTGCCCCGGGAACGAATAAAGGGAACTCGGTACCATTGGGGGTCGTGCCCTTCGTCTATATGTCGACGCCGCTTGACGAACGTTTTTCGATTGGTCTTGGCCTGTATGCTCCGAGTGGCCTGATCAATGATTACGAGAGCGGTTTTCAGGGCCGCTACCATGGTTCCTATAGCACGACCAAGGAAATAACCCTGCAGCCCACCATTGCCTATCGGATCAATGATTACGTGTCCATTGGAGGCGGACCGACCATAAACCGTTTCGATGCAAAGCTTCAGAATGACTTGGCCACCGGTGCCCTGAACAACGGCCAGGACACAGAGGTCACTATTAAAGGCGATGACACGGCACTTGGCTACAATCTCGGCATCTTGTTTGACTTGAGTGAGGCGACGAGTTGGGGGATTAACTATCACTCAAAAGTGGCTTATCACCTCAAAGGGCATACTGAGGTTTCCGGCTCTCCAAGCGTTATCCCGCTGGACGGAAACTATGACAACAAGATAGACATCACTATGCCCGAATCAGTGGACACGTCCATCACCCATCATTTCAACAGTCGCTGGACGGGATACCTGGGGACCACCTGGAAACGTTGGAGCCGGATCCAGAAGGTCGAGGCAGTCAACAGCGGTCTTTCCCCCCTGGGCCAGGCGGCCGGTCTGGGAAGTGTGACCGAAGAAATGAACTGGCGTGACACTTGGGCCACCGCAGTTGGGGCCTCCTATCAATTGAACCAACAATGGCTGCTGCGCGCAGGCTACGCCTATGATCCGTCGCCCATCAGAAATGCCGATCGCAGCGTGCGCGTTCCGGTTGGGAATCGCCAGGCCGTGACCTTGGGTGGTGCTTATTCGCCGAACTCCGATCTGACGATAGACTTTGCTTATGGTTATCTCTGGGATTCCAAAGTTTCCGTAAAACAGTCGAACAACTCCGGTCTTCAGCCTGAATACAGTGCCAAATATGACAATAGTGCGAATGGAATTTCAGTGCAGGCAACCTATCGGTACTAATCGACAGGACTCAATTTTTAATAGAGTCCATTTTTGCGAGCCTTCCTGAAAGTTTCCCTTTCATCGTTAATCAACTACTCCATCGGGACGTGATGCAGTCCTGCCTGTCAATCAGCACCCACTACCGAGAATACTTTCGCGGTAGTAGGTGGGTTGTCATTTAATGACCGCTAATCCATCGGGCTTTACGCGTGAACCTTCTGAATCAGTCAAAATTCTCGACCAGGCTTTTGACCTCGTTCGTCATTTGTGCCCTGATCACTCTAGCCGTGGGTGGGTTGGGAATGGTGGGGATCAATCGTTTGGCCACAGCGCTGTCTTTGACCTTTTCCAACAGCCTGGTCTCAGTGGGCAACATCAACGAGGTCATGACCAGAGCTTGTCGACAGGTTGGCAGTAGCCGCTCTGGGCGATCCTTGCAAGCAAGGGCGTCCCGAAGGAGAATGCCGGATTTCCAATGATCGTCATTAGGGTTTGTTCAGTAAAATTAACGAGTTGACATCAGGTTTTTAGGGTGAGCATGCCAAGCGAACCACCGTTTGATCTGAAGTTCAACTCCCGCGAAGTGAGCGCTGGGCATTGCTAATGAACAATCTCGGTTCAAATGTTATCGAGAAAACTGAGTGTTGCAGTGGCACCTCCGGGGTTTGCCCTCGATTCAGATCTGATTTATACAACAAGGCCACATGAAAAATGAAAATAAAATTATTATTCATCGCTTCGCTAGGGATTTTATCGCTAATTCAAACATCACTATCCTTCGCGGATAATGTCAATGGAAAAAATCTCTATTCACAGCGATGTGCCATGTGCCACGGAATAGATATCAAGGGAACAGGACCATTGGCTAATAAAAGCAATCCTCCTACACCTAATCTAACAACATCCGTTTTCAAGAAACGACTAAATGATTATCCTGGCGTTATTGTGTCATCGATAATACTTCGTCCAAATGGAGACTTGATTCCAAGAACTTTGCAAGAGAATGGTGTAAAGCTACCGCCGTACTCTTGGAGGGTTAAGGATTTTCGCKATTTAAATGAATACATGAGTAGTGTGATTTCAAAAAGTCGATGATTTTGAGAGGAGGGGTGGGCACAGAAATTCGAGAGCCATGAGCCAGTCGACCTCTCGCGGGTACATCGCTAATGAACAATCCAGGATGTTCAACTTTCCGTGAATGCGTGAATGCGTGAATGACCGGAAGGACCTTGGCCTTTGTCTCATAGTCCATAGGATACTCCAATGACGGCTTTTGGTCGATTCTGTTGAAAAAGTCGACCATGGTTTCCGCAGCAGAAAAGTACGCGTCCGAGATTGAAATCTTTACTTTCGGCAGAGGCTTCCCGACTCAGATTTCACGTAGCAGTGTGCAAAAAAGGCGTTTTAACCAGTCAATGACCGGGCTGTTTGGGCGAACCGACTTTTTCAACAGAATCGGCCGTTTGCTGCCTGTCACCAAGTGCTGTAAACCACCAAAAACGGACTTCGGTTAACGTTTTCTTTTGAGTGAAAAAGTTTAGTTTCGCTACCGTAAGCTTCCGGTCTTGAATGGTTCCTGGACGAACCCTTAAACTGATCAATATAAGCTACTTGCCACTTGGGTTTGTTGGCGGATTTCCCAAGTGAAAATTATACTATGATTAATTAGAGAATTTTATTTTTTGGTAGGCGCCGAGGACCGGTCCACGCCTTGAAAGTTAAACTGCCCTCTCACTCAATAATGCTTCAGCTATTTGCTTGTTTAGTTGCGCGATTTTTATGTTGCCAGAGGCGTGTGCAACAACAGTTGTGCCGGTAATAAGGCTTAGAAACTGTGGGAGAACGACTTCTGCCTTGTCAGGTTCCACGAGTTGGGACAAGCGCGTTTTAATGAAATTTTCCCACTCATCGAAGTGCAAGCCTACTTTTGCACGCAAAATTTTCGATGCGTCATCATTGAAATCATTTAGACCACGAGCAAATGCGCAGCCTCTGAAGTCCTGCTCTGAAAACCAATACTCGAGAAAATCAAAAATCGCCAACAGCTCGGCTTTTGGGTCGCCGCCAGCTCGCGTGGCGTATTTGTTCAAGTTCGTAAATCGAAGCCAATGCCAAAAATCCAAATAGGCAGCGATAAGATCAGCCTTCGAGGGGAAGTAGTTATAGAAGGTTCTCTTCGATACACCGCTCTCAGCAATGATGCGATCAATTCCGATTGTGTGTACGCCACGTTCATTAAAAAGGATGATCGCTGTCTTTAAGATACGATCGCGTGGCTTGAGAGACGCGGTTTCCTCAAAACGGAGGTCTTTGAAACCTGAAGCAATATTTTTCATAAAAATTCTCCAGCATCAATCGTAGTGCTTGGCACACAGATCTGTCTACTTTTTTCTTGAGGTGGTAGACAGATCTGTGTACTTTTGACCGGCTGGTTCAGCCCAGTCACAAAATTCTCAAAAGCACTGGAGACAGAAAATGCCCAACTTCAATGATTTCTCGTTCAAAGCACAGCCCTGGTACAACGAGTCGGAGTTCCGCCCGCTCTTCGCCAAGGCAGTGAGCCTCAATACTATCGTCATCCATTGCTTCGATCCGCGTGCGTCGGAAATTCCGGCCGTTGTCGCCAAGCATTTCGGTGAGGTCTACCCGGGCGAGAACGTTCTCGATGAGGCTGGTAACAGGGTTGGGCATACCACCACCTTGTTCCCCGTATCAGTCGCCGGTGGTCGGGCTGTTGCAGGCGTGCAGTCTATCGCTACTATGGTCCATCTCTTCGGTATCGAAAGAGTAGTGGTCGTACACCATTCTTTCTGCGGTGCTACGTCCTTCACCACTGATGGCATCATCGACGCATTCAAACATGAGCACGGCAGCGATATTTCGTCGGCGTTTGACCATGACAGCATTTGCATTTCGGATTTCGAGACTTCACTGAAATACGACGTCGGAGTCGTTCGCGCAAACCCAGGGGTACCGGCGCACGTGAAAATCTACGGGTTCTTCTACAATATCGATTCCCTCGAACTGACAGAGGTGGTGAGCGACATTCCTGACCAAGCAGAGGCTTGATTCAGGAGCGGCGGCCAACAGCCCGCTGGTCGCCGCTTATTTTGCCAGCGAGTTGAATTAGCGCCTTTTCCGTTTCTAAGCTTTAAGTACCGCTCACTACGCTAGGGAAATTGCTCGCGTTCGTCTGATCACGTAACGTGCTCAATGCCATCGATAACAAACACTTGGTAATCCCCGCCCCTCAAGCGATGTTCGCGCGCTTCTTGATACGCGTCACTTGCATACCATTCATGGGCCTCCTTGATCGAGGGAAATTGAAGAATGGCAGCCGCTTCAATCTGCTGGCCGTCAAGGATGTCGAGATCTCCGTAGAACGCTAGCGGTGTCACCGGGCGCCCAGCAAGAGTCTGCGGACCTTTTTTCTGGTAAATATCTAGCTCGTTCGCATTGGTGGTCCGGACGCGGGACATGACAACGTAAGCAGGCATAGTAACTCCTTTGACATAAAGTTAATGGCGGGGCTGAGTCGGGCTGGCAACTACTTGTTAAGTAGTTGCCAGTCCGAGTTTTCTGTAAGCTGTGATGCTTCAATAGTTTACGATTGAAGTTGAGTTAGGTGGCTGTTGCGCCGTGTTAAAAAAACAATGGGGTCGCGTAGCCGTGTCCAATCAGAAATTGTTTTTTATTTTACACGTAAGGAGCCAAATCAAGTGCATGCGGAACTGTCTCCACCAGTCCATTTGTTACTGCCTTGAAAGACACTTCAAAGCGTGTGCCGACCAAATGTTCGAATGCAGTCGCGCTGAATACACTGTAGAGCTCGTCTCGAGAGTATTTGGAAAGCACCTCTTTTACTGATCGTTGTGACATTCGTGAAACACCTGTTCCAAAGACATCGCAGATAGCGCCGCGAGTTACTAAGAACGCCTCTGCACCATGTTCCTCAGATGGAACATGATAATTAAGATGAACGGCAATTGCATGCGCGACGATATCCGCGTGCTCGCGACAGAACCCTTTTCCGAGCAAGAAGTCTCGTGCGTGCACGCCACCATTGACGGCGAAACAACAGTCGCATGGTTGCGGGTTAGCTGTGGGCGTCAGGCCCAGGTCGTGAAGCATGGCGGAGGTGAAGCCAAGTTCGCGGTCGAAGTCGATTCCATCGTGCAGCGCGATCAATGATCCAAAGTAGTAGGTGCGCCAGCAGTGTCGCATTAAAGTTGGCTTATACAGATCTTGAACATAGGCCAGAGACTCTCTGACCATCTTTGTGTCGGGCGGTACAAGGTCATCTATAGAAATATACTTCGGGTTTAAAAGGCCAAGTCGGTGGCGCTCTGCATCAAGCTTTTCCTGGCTGAAGATAAATTTCAAGTTGTCGATAAGTTGTACTTGTTCGCTCTCACGAAGGACTCCTTTGGTGGACTCTCCCCATTCTACGGAACCGACTGAAATATCGAGAGCGCTTGACGAACTAGACAMAATCTTCATTCTTAACTCCTAGACGTTTTTTCCGTCACAGTGTTGCAACCACCACTTATCGCAAATCATCAGAGTGCTATAAGTGGTACTTGCGATTCTTTACTTTCTTTGCCGAGGTGAAGTGGTTCGCTAGCCTCAGTCGGTCTACGTTCCGATCTCGCATCGACAGAGGTTTCGACCGACAGCTGTCCGCATTACATATCGAGCGGGCGATCCCACGTAAACCCCTGGAAGAGTCGGAGGTGAGAGTTGCGACAACGGTCGCCCGGGCCTCAGCCACCTAAGCGCAGGGGGAAGCTAAGGGCTATAACCGCCCGCTTCAGGCACAGAGTACGGTGGCAATTGCAAGACAGCCATTGGCGATATCGACATAATTAAGGTCGATATCGACACTGGTTGGGAGCGGCTTCCTATCAACACCGATCAACGTTAGCGCTGCTGCACAGTGCTCGCGGATCGGAAAATGGCGAGTACAGAATTGTCGAACCGCTGAACGGTCATTGCCGTCAATTGACAATAGGAGCACATGCTCCTATCTTAAATCGCATAGGGGCATATGCTCCTATCGTGAATTAAAGAGCATAGGCTCTAACCAATTGAGAGGACTACGATCATGAGCGCAGCTGAAATTCTTGTAAGCGGTGCAACCGGGCGGACTGGTGCTGCAGCAATCGACGAACTGCTTAAGTTGGGCAAGAGCGTCCGCGCGTACGTGCGTTCGGACGACGAAAGGGCAGCAGCTCTGCGCCAGCGCGGAGTTGAAATTGCTATTGGCGATTTCACCGACATCGATGCCATTCGTGCAGCGATGGAAGGCATTCGCTCGGCCTATTTCCTTTATCCACTCGCACCGGGAATCGTCGAAGGTGCGGCCTATTTTGCCCAAGCAGCGAAAGAGGCCGGGGTAAAGGCGATCGTGAACATGTCGCAGATCTCCGCGCGGCGTGATTCCAAAAGCCATTTGGCACAGGACCATTGGATCTCCGAACGTGTATTCGACTGGTCGGGTGTACCGACAACGCACCTTCGCCCTACCTTCTTCGCGGACTGGCTTGCGTACCCTCACTTCGCAAAGGAAATCTGGGCCAAGAAGAAAATCGAGTTCCCCTTCGAGAATGGTCGCCACGCTCCTATTGCTACTGACGACCAAGGTCGGGTGATCGCCCACATTTTGGCCAACCCTGCAGGGCATGAAGGTAAAATTTACAGCCTTCATGGTCCGATCGAGATGAATCACACCGAGATCGCTGCTGCCATGAGCGAAGTGCTTGGCGCGGAAATCGAGTACGCTCCGACATCAATCGAGGCGTTCCAGCATAAAATGGAACACGAGTACAAGTTTCCTGCGGCCTTGGTACAACACCTGGTCGAAGTTGCTCAGAACTACCGAGAGGGTGTCTTTGCGGGTGTGAACGACGTGGTTGAGAAGATCACCGGCACACCTGCGCTGTCAGTGCAGGCGTTCATCGAAAAATACCGTGACGTCTATGCGTGACTCGTACGTCCGGGGCGTAAATAGTCATCAGTAGTAGTGAGGAAATATACAGATGCTGCCGGTTAACCAACCAACAGGGATCGACCAGTGCAATTGCTCCGCAATAAGGAGGGCGAGCCGGCAGATCACTCGCTTTTATGATGCGCAGCTTGAGCCATCGGGTCTGCGGATCACCCAATACCTTACCTTGGCTGCTCTCCACGAAATGGGGACTGCTGCAATCAATACCCTTGCTGAGCGGCTCGATATCGAGCGCACGGCGATGGGGAAAATGGCGGGTTTCCTGGAACGGGGAGGATTGATTTCGATCAGCCCCTCTCCATCTGACGGAAGAAGTCGCCTGGTAGTGCTAACGGAGGAGGGGCGGAGCTTGTTCGAAAGGACTGCACCTCTCTGGGAAGAGGCTCAACGACAGTTTGAGCAAATGAACGGTACTGAAAAGGTAGACGCGTTAAGGCGGGAGCTTGCGTCTGTGGTAGTCGGCGATATCACGCACGGTGTCTCTGACGATTAGTCGCGGACTATCGGCGGCCCATAGGTTTGGCGGTATCGCTTGCAGGTGCTGGAAGTCGACGTCAACCGGACTGCGTCGGCTCGGTGCTTTTGTCGAAGCGCTGGGAGTATTCCATTGGGCTCACACCGAAGCGGCGCGTAAATGCCTTCCTAAGCACGTCGACGCCGTGGTAACCGTTCCGGCGACAGATGTCGTGCATCGATTTTTCGCCAAGCGCAAGCGAACGGCAGACCGCTTCCAGCCGGACGGTTTCGACGTATTTTGCAGGCGTGGTCTGCAATTCCCGCTGAAACATTCGTATCAGCGTTCTGACACTGGTTGAAACTCTGGCTGCCATCATCTCGATTGTGAGATCCATATGCAGATGCTCACTGATCCAGAGGCATAAGTCGCTCAGACTTGAAT
>NZ_JBFUHY010000045.1:0-37643 GCF_056402155.1 Pseudomonas sp. P4_C1 | reverse complement strand
GGCATAAGTCGCTCAGACTTGAATTGTGCGCCTGCTGTGACTGAAGTGCGAAGCTGAACTGCGCCTGTCCGCCTGGACGACGTAAGTACAAAACCAAATTCTTCGCTATCTCCATGGCGAAGTCATTTCCAAGATCTTCACTTACCAGCGATAGCGCGAGGTCGATTCCGGACGATATGCCAGCTGACGTATAGACATTGCCGTCTTTCACCCAGATGGGAGACGGGTCGACCTGTACCTTGGGGTAGCGCTCCGCCAAACGTCGTGCCACGCTCCAATGAGTCGTTGCCCTGCGGCCGTCCAGAAGGCCCGCGGCAGCCAGGGCGAACGCCCCAACACATATAGAGCACACGCGCCGCACAGTCTTCGAGCGCGTTCGAAGCCACTCTATGGCTTCCTGGTCGACCTGTTCGAACGACTTGGAGCCCATTGTCACGATCAAGGTGTCGATGGGTTTGTTCGCACGACGCTCTTGCTCGAGTGTGCGATGCCCTCTGAACCCAATACCTGTTTCGCTCTCGAGGTGCACATCAGCAGCAGAGCTGACTAGTTCGAGCACGTACGGGGCAAGGCTAGCGCCGTCCAGTTGATTCGCCCACGCGATTACTTCCGCTGGGCCGATCACGTCGAGCGCGTCCACCGGTGGCAAACCCAATATGACAATCCGCTTCTGCCTCACGTCTGCGCGCGGAGCGGCTGGTTTCGTCAACTTTTTCATTGGAGGAGGCCCCGTGCGTCCGGGCATAGAGTGAGCATTTGTGGCAGAAATAGTCTTGGATCTGTCACTTGTGCTCCGTCCGAACAGCATAGACTGAATCTCGCTGCCCCCCGCATGCCTAGGCGAGTCAGGCATCCGTGAGCTCGTAGATAGACGCGGAGAACGAAAATGTATGTGAAGGCCGACGTGCAGGACTTAATTGAAGCCCTGAGCCTGGAGCGTTAGTGGCAGTGCTAACTATTTGTTCAGGAGGTAACGATGCGTTTCTTTCCGAAGGTAGTTGCCGCGCGCCGAATTGATCCTGATAAGCGAGCGAGTGCAGTAGATTTCGTCAACCGAGTCAACTGGCTCTTCGAGACGTGGGATCTTGAGGAAATGATCAGTTCCTTTACGGCCGACGCAAAGGTCATACATTTCAAGGGTGAAGTTAGCGGTGGACCCAACATCCGCCATTTCCTCACCGAAATCTATCCCTATCTGGTTCCAGGAGTCAGTCGTTGCGGCTTGGGCCACATTGTTGATGAAGAAGAAAACGGGCTCGTTGCAGTCCGATATCACAACCTTCTTGTGCGCTATGCGGTTCCGGAAGATGCTCCGAAAATGAGCGACGGCGAGCTGACTGAGAGCGATTACCTACCGATGATCTGGATGTATTCTCCGATGCTTGATCGACTTCGCGAGACCGATAACGGCTGGAAGATCGCCGAGCGCTACATAGGCGGCTCAACGACGAATCGCCGACTGACACCGCCAGATATTTCCGCCACCGCTATACGACCTTTCTTGCCTGGTGCTTAAAGAGCTCTAAGGGCTGGTTGCTTGGGCTGTTCAACACTGGACAACCCAATGGCACCGCTGTCTCCCCAACCCCGCGTCTTGAGGTTGTGCGTGCCTGACCAGATCGCGCGCGACGGAACGCACGATGAACACAGTTATAGAACTGTACGGAGCCCAAACCGGCAGCTGCAATCGCGCTGGAAGAAGCAGGCGTGCCATACACGGCACGTCTGCTGAATCTGCGAGCACTTGAGCATCGCGCCCCGGCGTACCTGGCGCTGAACCCGGCCGGAAAGGTTCCTACCTTGGTCGACTCTACGTCGACAACAGTGCGAGTCATCAACCAAGCCAACGCGATCATACAGTTCGCTGACGCGTGGGCTCCGGGTCGGCTGGCGCCCGCACAGCCAGGGCCGGGGCGCGACAAAGTATTCGATCGCTACTTCTACTTCGTAACTGACGTTATTGCGCCTGGCCATGCGGCGTTCTTTCTGCGCAAAACTGGATTAGGAGATGCAGCCGCGGTGATCGATCTGCGCGCCTTCTCTGCCGATCCGAGGTGCAAAAGCATTTCTACCCCTTGGATTCGGTTGGTCGAACGCCATTCCACGCGGTTTATCGGATCTCCTTACAGCGGCGAGTGAAACACCGTACGCGAACGCGCGACTGAAGTTGGCACGAATCATCCAGAAACAGTCATTTTCTACAGCCAGAAATCCATAGACTGACCCTTAGCTGGTCCTGCCGGCGGACTACGAAGCCCCTGTGACGTAGTTGATCACTCGGTAATTCTCATTGCCTTTCTCTTCGAAACCGTAAGTGGCGACGAGCGCCACATTCCGCCAGCAATAGGAGCACTTATGATTTCCGGATGGCTCTCGACAGTTCTCGCCCGACGTAACATTCACTACGGCTGGGCCATGATTGCGGTCACTTTCCTAACCGCCCTGGTCAGCGCCGCATCGGTAGGCGCACCTGGTGTCTTCATCGTGCCAATGCAGATGGAGTTCGGCTGGAACACCGTGGAAATTTCCTCGGCCCTGTCGATCCGTTTCGTGCTATTCGGGGTGACCGCGCCGTTCGCCGCCGCGCTGATGAACAGGTATGGCCTACGCAATGTCACCCTCACCGCGCTGACTGTGATAGTGGTCAGCCTGGTGCTTTCACTCGGTATGACAAAGGTCTGGCAACTGGTGGTCCTGTGGGGTGTCGCGGTTGGCGTCGGCGCAGGGATGACCGCGTTGACCCTCAGTGCCACCGTCGCGTCGCGCTGGTTCAGTGCTCGCCGGGGTCTGGTCGTCGGCGTTCTCACCGCCAGCACCGCGACCGGGCAGTTGATCTTTATGCCAATTCTCGCAAGCATCACCGATCATTCCGGATGGCGCTGGGCGCTCGGTTTGATGTGCCTCTTGCTGGTGATTGCAGCGCTGGCGGTGCTGCTCGTAATGCGTGATCGACCAAGTGATATGGGGTTGCGGCCGTACGGCGATACCAGTTCAGGTCCGATTACCGTACCCACCACAACCAGCGCGTCGATTCTGGCGGCCTCATTCACTGCCCTGCGTGACGCGGCGAAGACGAAGGTGTTCTGGATTCTATTCGGTACATTCTTCATCTGCGGCGCAACAACCAACGGCCTGGTACAAGTTCACTTAATCCCGATGTGCGGTGATTTTGGTATCTCGCAGGTGAAAGCAGCGGGCCTGCTCGCGGCCATGGGCGTATTCGATCTTGTCGGTACGGTTGCGTCAGGCTGGCTGTCTGACCGTTTCGACAATCGTCGTTTGTTGTTCTGGTATTACAGCCTTCGCGGACTGTCGCTGATCGTGCTGCCTTTCACTGACTTCTCGATCTACGGTCTCTCATTGTTCGCTGTTTTTTACGGTCTTGATTGGATCGCGACGGTTCCGCCTACAGTGCGACTCGCCGCCTCCCGCTTCGGTGCAGAACGCGCCGGACTTGTGTTTGGCTGGATTTTCGCCGGACATCAAATTGGTGCAGCCGTCGCGGCTTTCGGAGCTGGCTGGTCGCGAGTGACCTTGCTCAGTTACTTGCCAGCCTTCTTCACTGGCGGAGCACTTTGCCTGATCGCCGGCCTTGCCATTCTGACGATCAGACAGCAAGAAAAGAAAGCCGCCGCCACGGTCCAGGTAGCCCATTGAGCAATTTTTGAAAGCCCCGAGATGGCTGGGGGACTTGGCTCACTCCAACCTCCAGACATCCAACTTGTGAATTTTTCTGTTTCGTCACTACGCATTTCGAGGAGTCCAGGCAATGAAAGTCAGCGCGAATAACTTATTCATTACAGGTCTCGACACATGAGCACACTCTTGACTCGCCGAGAGTTGATTGCAGGCATCGGCGTGCTCAGTTTGGGCATGCTCGCAAGCTTCGACAGCGTCGCAGGCACRTTTAAATACGGATGGGACTTGAGTGGTCAGGCGCGCGGACGCTCATTCACCTTGAAAGACCCTCAAGGCAATCAAAAAACGCTAGCGAGCTACCAGGGTAGGGTGCCGATGATCTTTTTTGGCTTCACCCAGTGTCCGGCGGCTTGCCCTACTGCACTGGCGAGAGCCGTAAAGATCAAAAAACTCTTGGGGCCTGATGGCGATCGACTCAAGGTCATTTTCATTACGCTCGATCCTGAGCGTGACACGCCTGCCGTGCTGGATGCTTACGTGAAGGCTTTTGATCCAACGTTTGAGGCGCTGTACGGAAATCTTGAAGAGACGGCCGCCACTGCTGAAGAGTTTGGTGTCTTTTATGAAAAAAACCCTATCGGTTCGACGTACACCCTGTCCCACACCGCCATGAGTTACGTGTACGACGCCAAGGGCGTCTTGCGGCTTGGATTTAGCCAGTCGCGCACGGAACAGGAATGTGTGGAAGATCTTCTCACTGTCATGAAGGCAAGTTAATGAATTTTCGATCCCGTAAAACCGTCGTTATCAAGCCTCTTGCACAGGCAGCAATACTGTTTTCTCTATTGGGGATGGCTTGGCRAGCCAGCGCACAGACCAGGATCGACGACGCTTGGGTTAGAGCAACTGTGCCAGGGCAGCAATCAACCGGGGCGTTCTTGAAGATCACCTCAAGCACCGACAGCAAACTGGTGAGCGTGCAATCCCCGGTTGCCAGGACAGTGCAGATGCACCACTCGACCATGCAGAATGAAGTGATGCGCATGGACCCTGTTGAATCGGTTGCGCTACCGGTTGGAAAAACTGTCGTCTTTGACCCTGACAGTTACCACGTGATGCTCATCGGCGTGTACGCCCAGGTGAAAGAGGGAGACAAAGTACCACTGACACTGACTGTGGAGGGTGTTAATGGAAAGAAGGAAACGATCACAGTCGAAGCCAGCGCTCGAGCACTGAATTCATCCGATAGCGGCAAAATGAATTAATCAGTTCAGAAATTTGCAACGTCGTTTGCCTCTGGTCAGCTGTGCTATTCAGTGTCATTAGCTAGCCTGGCCTTGTGCCCGAGGTAACCACCATGATGACGTACACCATAATCGTGGCGAGTAATTCCGTTCTCCTCCATTAGCGTCAGGGCGATGGCGTCACTGATTGCGCTCATGACCGCAATGCTGGCGCTYGGAGTCAAACCCAAAGAACAGGGTTCCTCTATGACGCCCATATCGAGAACCAGATCAGCGTTGTTCCTGAGCTCGCTTTCCGGGTGAGAGGTGATTGCGATGACTTTTCCAGTAGTGAGATGACGGCTGAATTTAATGAGCTCAATGACTTCTTGAGTTTTACCACTGGTAGAAAAAGCAAAAATCAAATCGTTTTTCTCGACAATGCCGAGATCACCATGAGCAGCTTCTGCGGGGTGAATATAGACGGCAGGCGTTCCTGTTGAGCAAAGCGTTGCCGCGAACTTTTTTGCAATAAAACCTGCCTTTCCAATGCCGGTCATGACGAGTTTTCCCGGACACGCTTTGATGAATTCAATCGCCTTATCATAGCTATCGTCTATTTTTACACTACTGATGGCCTTTGCTTCTGCGCTAAGAATCTCTTTGATTCTGTCTAGCCTGTAGCTCATGTAATTACCCTGCTTTTGTATCAACATAGTGAGCGGCCACCGATGGCTTGGTGGCCTGCTGGATTGCGGTCAAGGCGCCGGAAGTGGGTTGTCGATTAACATTTGGTTGAGGTAGTTCACTACATCGTGCTCCCCCGGTCCTGCGCTATTGCGTAGTGCCTGGCCTGCTTCAACAACGACCTCGGTCGTCGCGGTCTCAAGTAGCGCCATGGTTTGCTCAATGAAAGGTTCCAGTTGCATGGCGCGCGCGTCACCGCTCTTGTAAACCAGATCCGTATCGACCCAGGGCGGCGCAATTTCAAGGATACGCACGCTGGTGTCACGCAATGCGAAACGCTGGGACAACGAGTAAGAGTGGATAGCGGCCTTGGTCGCGGAATAAAGCGCGAACATCGCCATCGGAATAAACGCGGCCGTCGAGCTATTGTTGATGATGAACGCTTGCGGCTGTTGCTTCAGGTGTTCGATAAAAGCGCCGCTGATGCGCACCGGCGCCATCAGGTTGGTGTCGATCAGATCGATGGCTTGCGCGTCATCGAGTGGGCCGGTCACGTCGTCGAACGGCATGATGCCTGCGTTGTTGATGATGACGTTCAGTTCTGGATATTTTTGCGTCAGGAGTTGCGCCACGCGAGTAATCTGCGCCGCGTTACTTACGTCGATTTCGACCGAGTCCATACCCGGATTGGCCTGGGTGATTTCATCCAGCAGTGCCTTGCGGCGACCGCCGATAATCACTTTGTTCCCTTTGTTGTGAAAGGCCTCGGCAAGCCCGCGTCCAATGCCAGATGTCGCTCCAGTAATAAATATCGTATTACCGCTGAGTTTCATTGCAGTTTTCCTTTCAGAGAATTGTGATTGAACAAGTTTCGATGGAGGGCGGCCGGGCGCAGGTATTCGCGCGTGCGTCATTCACTGCGGCAGCTGAGCGAGAAGCAAATTTAGCCGGCCAGTCGCACGACATCCGCCCCTCGTTGATCGATGAATTAAAAATGGCGCATGCGAAGACAACAAACACCCAACGCACGCGCCAAAAAACTTCAACACTCAAACGTTTGCTTGTTGGCACGTACGAAGTCACTGACTGACTGAGGCGACTTCCCGGTGACCTCGCCAATAATTCCGTCCTTGCCAGCGAAAATTCCATTCTGGTATCTGGATAAAGTAAATTCCCGTGCGCAACACCGAATGTCAGCTGTCGAAGGGCGCGTTATCAATCAGGTCGCACACATTCGGGCAGTCGAAACCATGTATGTGGCGACGTCCGACGTCAGCGAGCCCGGTGCCAATGGCAGTAAAAGGTTTTTTCCTGGCTACTTCTGCTACCGCCTCAGTGAACGCAGCCTTCATTCCGATGCGGGGATAGAGCGCGAGCGCATCCTCGATCAGCGAAGGTGTAATTTCCTCTATGTTCAAGCCCATAACGTCGACGTGAGCGCCCAGGTAGATGAGGGCGATTTCTGGCTGCTTGCGGTCAGCGATACCGGCGCTGGAGTGAAGTGCAATCGCGTCCCAGACGAGCTCGGTTTTCGACTCCGAATAGCCGTTCGCTAGTAGAAAGCGGCTGGCAGCGTCAGCGCCATCGACTTCAAAGCGCTGTTCGGCGGAAAACTCGTTCGTCAGTCCCAGGTCGTGCAACAGCGCCGCGAGATAGACGGCCTCGCGGTCATACTTCAGGCCACGCTGCTGACCAAGGAATTCGGCAAACCACCAGGTACGATGCACATGGTGCAGGAGCGGTTTAGTGTGGACGCGCTCGACGAGCGAAGAAGCCTTTTGGGCAAGTTCAGAGTCGGGAGCGCTGAAGCCGCCAATGATGACAGGGGTGCTCATGTTTGCTTTCCTCAGAGTGGGTGGCTTGAGGTTCAGTTTAAGTATTTCCGGCTGGCTAAATTGACTATTGGCAGATGATTTGTGCCAATATGCGCATCTTGTCTGCGCGGAGATTGATGTGAGCAAAACGACGAAACCAAGCCATCCGCTTATGAGTTTGAGACCAAAACGTGTCGTGATTCTGGGATTGCCTCCTGTGGACTCGCTAGACGTGATCGGCCCTGCGGAGGTGTTTGCCTTCGCGAACCGATTGCACCGTGGTGACGTTGCTCCCTATCTACTCGAGTTGGTCTGTGCAGGCGCCAACGAGCACCTGGAGAGCAGCACGGGCATCGCGTTGATGGCACACAAGACGCTTGAACAAGAACGTGGTGACGACAAAGCAATCGATACGTTGATCGTGACTTCGGGCTGGAAAGCTCGGGAGCAGGTGGACGAGTCCGCTATCGATTGGATAAGAACGAAGTCCGCGAGTGTTCGGCGGGTGTGTTCGATCTGTGTCGGGGCGTTTGCTCTGGCTGAGACAGGACTTCTGGATGGTCGCAGGGCGACGACTCATTGGCGTATGGCGCGAAGCCTGGCCGAAAGCTACCCCAGGGTGCAGGTCGATCCCAATCCCATCTGGGTCAAGGACGGCAACGTGTACACGTCAGCTGGTATCTCCGCCGGTATCGATCTTGCGCTCGCGTTGGTCAGCGAAGATTTGGGCGATGAAGTGGCTATGGAGATCGCGAAAAATCTTGTCCTCTTCCTGCGGCGTCCCGGCGGGCAGGCGCAGTTCAGTGTCGCCCTGCAATCACAGCATGTTCCCGGCTCCAGCCTGGATGAGTTGTGTCTGTGGATTGCGGAACACCTGCATTCAGATCTGACAGTCGAAATACTCGCGGACAAGCTCTCCACCAGCGTCAGGACGTTAATCCGCTTGTTCCAGCGAGAGTTGCAGACAACGCCGGCGAAGTATGTCGAGGATGTCCGAATTGAAGCTGCCTGTCGCTCGATAGAACTGGGTGGTCGGTCTATGGAAGAGGTTGCACGGCGCAGTGGCTACCACAGCGTGGATGTCCTGAGAAAAGCCTTCGTGCGGCGGATTGGCGTGAGCCCGAAGGAGTACGCACAACGCTTCTCGCCAAATGGCGAGATGGCGTAGGCCGAGGCGATCGGCAAAAGACTGGGGGCGGCGGCATAAAAATGCCGCAGTCCTCATTACGGAAAACGAAATCGCTCCGTTAGTCAGTGTATGTGTATATGCGAAATGTTCACGGTGGCTGTCATGGGGTTTTTCAGAAACGGTACTGTATCGGGTGACAGCGCCATCCAGATCCCCATGGCGCCGAGGAACACGGCGATTGGAATCGCGAGCTTATGCCCACTGGGCAGTACCTTTTCAGCGAACATCAACAGGGTCAGCAACGCCATCCAGGCAGGACTCATGACGCCGACAGCGAACATCACCGCCATCATCGCCCAGCAGCAGCCCACACAGACCATGCCGTGTCGCGCGCCCATCAGAACAGCCCCGAAATCGCCCCCTCGCCAATATTGAGCGAAAAAGGACAGCGGCGAACGGCATCCCGTAAGGCAAACATTTTTCAAGGCCGAGACCTGGAAGATTCCTGCGATAATCAAAACGGCGCCAGCCCAATAGGGACCAGCGCGGTTCCACGCAAGAAACTCGAGGCTGAGGGCACGAATCGCATAATCCAGCAGATAGGCTGCAAGTCCGTAGCCGATCCAGGCGACTGCGTAGCCCGCGATGAAGCAAGCCATGCGCCGCGTTCGTGCGAGCGATTTTCCTCCACGGGACTTCAGCATGGCGGCAAACGCCGCAATGTAGTTGAGTTCTGACGGCAGCATCATTGCTGTCAACATGACGACCCAACCAATAAGGTAGGCGGGTAAGCCGTGTAGCGGGGTTCCTGGCCCCTCATCCATGTCACCCATGACCACCAGCATTTCGAACCAGGCGGCGAGGCTGAGCGCAACGATAACTATCGTCCAGCCCAGGCCCGCTTGACCCCGCCCGAGCGCAGAAGCTGCGGATCGTGAAGCGCAGAGGACCGATTTCATCATGGTGCGTCCGGTCCGTGCCAGTCGAAGGGGATGTGCTTACTCGCTTGGCCGGCCGGGATATTTTGATCGAATCCAAAGGCCTTCCAACGGCCTGCAACGCTCTTGCCCCAGGTCACGGGCGCGTCGGTGGGACCGACTTCACTGCCGGGTGGATTGAAGCTCTGCAGCAGCTTGGTCGGATCGGAGGTCGGCCCCTTCATGGCCTGGCCACTCGCTTCGACCTTGTCGTCGACGGTCACCCGCCAGTGTTCGAGCGTGCTCTCGATGTCGACTGAAATCTTCGCAAACTCGACACCCCTGAGCTCACGCACGTGCGTTGGTACGAACTGTGTCATCCAGCCGCCGGCCTGGCCGGTGAAAATTGCCGCCAAGGCCGCTCGCTGTGCATCGTCGGCGGCAGCATCGAGGAATACGCCTGCATCCAGCCAAGCGCCGTCCCAAAGGTTGCCGGTGAAGTTTGCGAGCAGGACCACCTTCAGGCCTGCCATGGGCGTCGGGCCGTAGTGACCCTCATTGATTCGGTACGCCCACAGCACTTCGCAATGATTGCCTGTGGGAGGCTGAGCGAATGTGCATGGGCACGGTGAGTTGCACGAACAGACGTCCAGCCATTCACCTGCAATTCGCCACTCTGGAGTTGCGACTGTTGCTACTTCGTTTGTCATCTCCTACCCCTTTCGTTTGGTGGTGAAGCTTTTGACATGATGATTCGCAGGCATGATAGTGTCTCGTGGCGATATCGACATAAACAGGGTAAATACCGACACATGACCAGACCTCTCCCAATTGAAATCGGCATCGTCATTTTCCCTGGCGTACAGCTTGCGGCCGTGCATGGTTTGATTGATCTATTCGCGGTTGCGGATCGCTTTGCGGCGCAGCACTACAAAGAGGCGGGCGTTTTCCTGCAGGTCAGCCAATGGCAGGTTGAGGGCCACAGTGGCGCACCTGTCAGAGTCGGGGAGAAGGCGAGGGAGGCCGGCGGGTCTCCTACGGTGCTATTGATGCCACCTCGCTTGGGTACGCAAGTCTCGTCGCAGGAAGCTGCACCGTTTGTTGACTGGCTCCTCGGCCATCATCGCGCGGGCACAACGTTGTGTTCTGTCTGCGGAGGGGCTTTCCTGTTGGCTGAAACCGGTCTGCTGGCGGGGCGATCGGTCACCACGCACTGGGACCATGCCGACTTGTTTCGGCAAAGGTTTCCCGACGCGCATCTTGATATCGATCGGCTTGTCATTGATGACGGCGATATCATCAGCGCAGGGGGCCTGATGGCGTGGATTGATCTCGGTTTGAAGTTGGTCGACCGTTTTCTAGGGCCGGTCATCATGGCGGAAACCGCACATTATTTGCTTGTAGATCCGCCCGGCCGAGAGCAGCGCTACTACAGTGCTTTTTCTCCAAACCTTACTCATGGCGACGCCCCGGTTCTGAAAGTCCAGCATTGGCTACAGGCGACAGGTGCGAAAGATACGGCCCTTGCGTCGCTGGTTCTGCGCTCGGGCCTGGAAGAAAGAACTTTCCTGCGACGCTTTCGCAAGGCCACAGGCTTCACCGCCATCGATTATTGCCAGAGGCTGCGAGTTGGCCGTGCCCGTGAGATGCTGCAATTCAGTACATTGCCGATCGAGGCTATTGCGTGGGAAGTTGGTTACAGCGACCCTGGCGCGTTCCGCAAAATTTTTGTCAGGGTTACAGGGCTAACGCCCGGTGAGTATCGGCAACGATTTAGCGTGAACCGAGCCTAGGCCAAGGTTCTATTCTCGACGGTGCTTGCTCATCGTTTTGTTGTCCATTTGATTTTGATCGAACGTTGAGCTCATTCGCATATTTCCATGAGGTTCAGCAAATCTTGTGCGCACTCTTGTGCCGAAAGCGATGGCGACAATCCAGGGCGCAGCGTACCGCCGTAGTCATACACGTAGCTCGTAGTGGTATGAGACAGTGTGTATGTTGACCCGCTGGGGATTTTTTCATAGCGCACATCGAATTCTTTGGCCGTTGCCGCCGTTTCCTCCAAGGTCCCGGAAAGTGCAACAAATGACGAATCAAAACCTTTGGCGTAAGCGTTCTGTGCGGATTCCACGGCCATCCGGCCACCCGAAAGGCAGGCAGCGACGCAGGATTAATTCACTACCATCGACCTCTTTTATCGAAGCAGAGAGGTCGTCGTGGAGCGGTTATCCATGCGTAAGATTCGAGAAGTACTGCATCTCAAATTTGAGGTCGGCCAAATAGCCGAAAATCAGATTCGATGCAGAAGTTCACCTGCGCGTTATTTCTGTGTGGATATGAACACTGCCAAGCTCGTCGGGGCGCTGCAGAGTCTCAATGCATTTGAGCTCGGACTGTCATTGGCGCGGTGGTGGGAAGGGGGGGGCACATCTTGGTTCCTGAAAATGAAATCGCCTGCCGCCTGGTCTGGGCAACAGCCGGATCTGAGTTCCGACTCCGGTAAGTTGGGTAAGCTGCCCGGTTAACGGCTGCTCAAGAATCTTGATCAAGGTTGACTGACTTCCTCAGGGCGTGGTGAAGCAGCCTAACGCTACACACCATGCAGACAAACACTGGGGCTCTTAATGAGGCAAAAGCCTGGCTTCAAAATGCACCTCGATCGCACCATTGCCTATAAACGCTGACGTCGACCCTCATTACCTCGAAAAAGAGATCGATGTAATTGAGAACGCCCCCTAGGTCCCTTTCTGTCTGAAAATGTCCGGAGAGCCGTGAAATCGACGCCTGCCTGGGCGCCGCCAATCCAGAATTGAAGTCATTGGCTGCCGTTCGATTGGGTACAGGAATCCATCGAGATGAGCGTGCGATTTACCGAGCCACTACGCAGCGCAGGGTCACCAAATAGTGAAGCTGCCCCTCCACAATGACGATCAATCCATTGCAGCTTACGAGCTATGCGGGAATCGTGCGCGTTCGGTAATAACCCGGAATTTCAGCTGCGTAAAAACTGTTTTTTGCTCTGCAACGTAGCGTTCGGTAACGAATCGCACGGTGTTGGCGTACCCGCCTGTCCATAAAAGGCGTTCTCCAGACAAAAAGCTTTCAAGCAGGCCTTAAATTCAACGATTGGCACGGTATGCGCATATAGGTAACCAAGTGATTGTTGAACAATCATGATCGCCCTTACTGCTTCCACCTACCGAGGATACGAACATGCAAAAAGGTCTGATGGACAAGAAAACCACGCGCAACCTCGCGTGAGCGGAGGGAGTGCTACGGTGAGTCAACCCAAGGAAAAAAGCCTGTCGCTGCCGGACCAGGTCGCCATCGAGCTGCGCGAAGACATCATTGGCGGGCGCCTGTTGCCAGGTATGCCACTGGTGGAAAGCGAGCTGGTCAACGCCTACAACGCCTCGCGCAACACCGTACGCGAGGCGCTGCACCAGTTGGGTCGCGAAGGCCTGACCAGCTATGTGCGCAACAAAGGCGTGATGGTGCGCCGAATGGGTATCGACGATGTGCGCGACATCTTCAAGGTCCGCCGCACGCTCGAATTGCAGGCGATCGCCGCGAGCAAGCCGTTACGCGAGTACCAGTCCGATCTGATGTTCGATGCCATCGAGGCGGCGCAACTGGCCCAGGATCGCGAGAACTGGCAAGCCTTCGGTACCCACAGCCTGCGTTTTCACCAACACATCGTCGGCCTGATGCGCAGCCCGCTGTTCGACGAATTCTTCACCCACGTGGCGGCCCAGACGCGCCTGGTGTTTTCCAACGCCCCCAGCGAGGAATCGTTCCAGAAACCCTGGCTTGAACGCGACCGGCATATTCACGATCTGCTGGGCGACGGCCGCAAGAAGGAAGCCGAGGAAGCCATGAGCAGCTATCTCAACGACTCCGAACTCGTGCTGCTGGATATTCTGAGCGGCCGACCAAAACACTGAAGAGAGGATCCATCATGTACAAGGATTATCCAGCGGCCTACCAAGTCAGCAAGGGCGCCGCATTGCAGGTAGACAAAGCGTTCTATGACCGCGTGCGCGAAAGCAAGGACGGCCGCACGCTGGTCGAGCAATTCGAAGTGCCGATTCGCACCGGCCGCGCCTGGAAGGTGCCGGCGGGGCATGTGTTTCGCGTGACCACGCCTGTGGGGCCGCAGGTCGGCGACTTCAACGTGTGGAGCGCCAACGATCCCCGCGAACGCATGTGGGCGGCCCGCACCCGTCAGTTGCAAGGCGCGCACGTCACCACCTACGACCGCTTGTGGTCGAACCTGCCGTTCCTGCGGCCGATGGTCACCATCACCGACGACAGCCTGGCCGGCTACGGCATCGACGAACATGGCGGCCGTTTGCACGACCTGCTCGGCACCCGCTGCGATCCTTACGTGAACAAGATGCTCACCGGCGAGGATTTCCATCACCATTGCCACTCCAACCTGACCCGCGCGGTGTTGCCGCACGGCCTGACCGAGTTCGACGTGCACGATGTGTTGAACATTTTCCAGTGCACTGGCCTCAATCACGACGACATGTACTTCATGAAGGCGTGCCCGGCGAAGCAGGGCGACTACCTGGAGTTCTTCGCGGAAATCGACCTGCTCTGCGCGCTGTCCACCTGTCCGGGCGGTGACCTGTCATTGCCGATGTGGGGCCCCGACGCGGAGGATCCGCTGAAGGTTTGCCGTCCTCTCGGCGTGGAAATCTACCGTCTCGACGATTCGCTGCTGCAGGGTTGGAAACAGCCTGAGCGCGCCGCTTATAACGGTAACCACGGCTTGATGATTCCCAAGGCCGAGTGGGAAAAGTAAGGACCGAGTCGATTGACCCCCGGGATGTCTGCCTGCCCCGGGTGTTTTCGCAAGCTGTCGGCGGACGAATGTTCATGAAGGCGCGATGTTGGTCGGTGAGAATTCATTGAGCCGTTCCTGTCGATCCAGGGAAACAGCGAGCGATCAGTTCGAAGGTTGACTCCTCTTGTCATGGGGCCTTGGCGCTGTTGATGTTTCAGCAAAATGTGGGGCACACAACATCAAAGGTGAATCGGAAATACGCTCGTATCGTCAAAGGCTGGGTGAAAGCCATTGGCCTTGATCCAGTCGGCACGGCTTAACGGCCGTGATCCGTATGCGTATTTAAAGGACGTGCTCACGCGACTGCCGACGCAGCGGGCCAGTGAGATTACCGAGTTGCTGCCCCATGGATGGGCGCCCGTTTAACCACGCAAGTTCTGTTGGGCGGACGCTTACTGTCCAGGGCCTGGCCAGAAGGTTTTAGAAAATGCGTAGGGGGGGCTTGAAGCTGGAAGCAGGCTGCAGCTTCCGTTTCCCGGATGCTGACAGTTCAGTTGGAAGAGTTGTTCAACTGCTGAAGCTCAAGTTGCTTGGCAGCACTGGCTTCGAGGCTTGCACGCTCTTCATCCAGATACCGATAAATGCTTTGGAAGTTGGCGATTTTCTGTTTGATTTCTGCCATCTTCTTTTCAATTAGCTTGGCGCCGTCAGCGCAATCGATCAGCTTGTTGCGCTGCGCATCCAGAATCTCGCGTATTTCCCCCAGGGAAAACCCCATGCTTTGCGCGCGCTGGATAAAGTCCAGATCCTGCAGAGTTTGCGCTGTGTAAACGCGATAGTTGTTAGTTCGCCGCAGCGGTGAGATCAGGCCGATTTGCTCGTAGTAACGCAGCGTATGGCGGCTGGCGCCGCTGCGGGCCTCGAGTTCACCGATTTTCATAAAAACACCGCTTGACTATAGAGTTGGGTCGATAGTTTACGCTTGATTTCTCACCTTACCAAGGAGCAGGGAAATGAGCGTGGAGTGTTTTGTTACGGGGGGTACCGGTTTCATCGGTCAACATTTGGTGGCGCACCTGAGTGCAAAAGGTCACACCATTCGGGTGTTGATGCGTCGCCCAGAGCGACTAGCTGCACTGCGGGAGCAAATCGACAATTTGGGAGGGAACGCAACCCGGGTATTTGCCGTAGCTGGCGATCTGGAACGGGACAACCTCGGGCTGAGTCTTGCTGACCGAGAAGTGCTAAGGCACGCCAGAGTCATATTCCACCTGGGCGCCCACTTCGCTTGGGGGCTTTCAGTGGAGCATTCTCGTGCGGTGAATGTAGAAGGGGCAAAGCGCGTGGCGCTGTTGGCGGCTGAGCAAAAAAGCCGGTTAGTGATGATCGGCGGCTACATGCTGAAAAATCATGAACATCTGCAACGCATCGGGATTGATCCTCGTTATCCGCAGCTGACGAATTGGCCTGCCGTCTACCGGCATGTCGGTGGTTACGAGGGGAGCAAGCTGGAGGCGCATTTTGCGACCCTGGAGGTCATGTCCGCGAAGGGCGGGGAGATTACCGTTGTCCATCCCGCGACGGTTTGTGGCCACAGCCGCACGGGGCATATCCTTGACGGTCAGCCGCTGGTGGAGCTGATACGCAACCTTGTACAGGGAAAGCTGACTGCAGTGCCCGGTACCGCCAAGCACTGGCTACCACTGGTTACCGTGGATTACCTGGTTGAACTGGTGGCGGTTTGTGCTTTTGATCCTGCCATGGTGGGTCAGGAACTGCTGGCGCTTGATGACCAAACTCCCAACTTGCGAGAACTCCTGGTACAGGTGGCAAAACCCGTTGGCTTAAAGTCTCCCAAGCATTACATTTCGCTGCGATTGCTGAAGTTGCTACTGAGTATTCCTCCCGTCGCGCGTTTTTTGAATACAAAACCCGAAGCCTTGGACTTTATCCAGACCACTCGTTTTGATACAGCGGCGGTCGAGCAATTTGCCAACAGGCATGGAATAGCCAAACCGGATATACGCCAGTCTTTGCAGCACACTGCAGCGTTCGTCAACTCATATTGCATAGCGAAGGGCAAGGCCCGCTGACTTCTCCCTTGGGGGCGACAAAGCCGTTAGCCCCGATTAAATGGCGGCAATGGCGGCAGAGCGCGCGGAAGTCGCTAAGCGATTGCTCATCCCATGTGACGGTGAGGTACTGAATATCCGAACCGTAAGGAGCGGGAGTAGGTACCTTGAAAATGGCCAGCTCTGCTGAAATAGTTGGCATTCGGGTTCAAAAAGGCTTCGATAGATGACTCTGCCGGACGCATACGATAAAAAGCAGGATGAATGAGGTGAGGATTGACAGGCGCATGCAATCAGGTGCGCAACTGGAATGCAGTTTCGCACCTGAAAACTATTGGAGGTTGATCGACACTCCAGAGAGACCTGACGAAATGCCGGATCAATGCAACAACGAGCGGCGCCTCGCATAGGCGAAGTAGATCACCAGGCCAATTGCCAACCACGCCCCGAATACCAGCCAGGTCGTCTGCTTGAGGAAGGTCATCAAGGTTACGCAGAACGCGATGGCGAGCAACGGAACAACGGGCACGCCCGGGCATCTGAATGCGCGAGGGAGATCGGGTCGGGTCTTGCGTAATACGATCACTGCCACCGAGATCAGACTGAATGCGGCCAACGTACCGATATTGATCAGCTCGGCGAGGACGTTCAGCGGAATCAGTGCCGAGATCAGCCCGAAGACTATTCCGACCATCCAGGTGGCGAAAAATGGTGTGCCGAATCGTGGATGAACCCTGGAAAGGCGCTGGGGAAGCAGTCCGTCGCGCGACATCGCGTAGATGATCCTGGTTTGACCGTACGCCATAACCAGAATGACAGTCGTCATGCCAATGATTGCGCCTAAATCAACGAACCCGGCGACCCAGCTTTCACCGGCATGTTGCAACGCCAATGAGACCGGATGATCAACGCCAAGGAATTGGGCATAGGGCACGATGCCGGTCATGATCATTGAAACGGCAACGTACAACACTGCACAAACGGCCAAGGAACCGATAATGCCGATGGGGAGGTCACGCGCCGGGTTTTTCACTTCTTCGGYGGCAGAGGAAACCGCATCGAAACCAATAAAAGCAAAAAAAACCAAGGCCGAAGCACTCAAAATGCCTTGGCCACCGAAGGGCGCGAAAGGTTGCCAGTTAGCCGGCTGAACATGTCGCACACCAACGGCGATGAAGAGCAGCACCACGGCGATCTTGATGATCACCATCACGTTGTTTACGCGCGCGGATTCCTTGATGCCCATGGAAAGCATCCAGGTAATTGCCAGCATAATCACCAGCGCGGGCAGGTTGAACCAGGTTTCCACACCGGGCAAAGAGCCTGGAGCCGCCGTAAGCACAACCGGAAGACTCAGCCCAAATCCGCTCAGCAAGGACTGGAAGTAACCCGACCACCCAACAGACACAGCCGAACTGGCCAGTCCGTATTCGAGCATCAGATCCCAGCCGATCATCCAGGCCACCAACTCTCCCAGCGTCGCGTAGCTGTAGGTGTAAATCGAGCCTGCTACCGGTACAGATGAGGCGAACTCGGCATAACAGAGCGCTGCAAATGCACAGGCCAACGCCGCTAACAGGAATGAAACCATGAGGGCCGGTCCCGCAGTCAATGCGCCGGTTCCGGTCAATACAAAGATGCCCGTCCCCACGATTGCACCGATACCAATCAGGACCAGATCCATCGGCCCCAGCACTTTTTTCAACCCGGCAGGAGCTCGGGCAGCAGCAATCATTGCGTCCAGGTCTTTTGTTCTGAAAATGCTCAATATTGCCTCCGTTGTTACTTGTTTTTATTGTCAGAGCCAGTGGCTTGGGTGTCGGAAATGACAAGAAATTGTATTTCAGCGCCTCGAAAATTAGCTTTCGAAACGGATCTGTATTTAATTATTTTCAGACGTTAATTATCAAAAATGTGTTCTTTATGTAATTTCCTTTCTAATATTTGTCGTTTCTGGAAATGGATGCTTGATCAAGGACCTGCGGGATGGGGCCAATCGCCCTACCGCGTACTCATTGTTAAAGGGAGAGAACACATGGCGGAAATGGATAAGGTTGATCGTTCAATTCTGGAAATTCTGCAAATGAATGGTCGCCTGACGAACGCCGAGATCGCCACTCGTGTCTGCCTGTCAGCGCCAGCCTGCTGGAAGCGCCTGAAGCGCCTGGAAGAGGAGGTGATTGTCGGGTATCACGCGCACTTGAACCCAAAGAGCATGGGGCTGGGACTTTTTGCTTTCATCAGCGTCACCCTCGATAGCCACTCCGAGGACGCCATGGAGCATTTCGAAGCGGGCGTTCTGGYGCTGCCCAACATTATTGCCTGTCACAAAGTGTCGGGGAAATACGACTACCTCTTGCAGGTAGTCGTCAAAGACATGGAGGCATTCCATGAGCTCGCCATGCATCGCATACGTACGCTCGGCAATATCAAGGAAATGTACACCGGGTTTTCGCTCAAGGAGATCAAGCACTGCAATACCTTGCCACTGTAAGTGCCTGGGCTTGCCCCTTGTTCAGGACGAGTCACACAATCGATGCCGGGTTTGGCGGGATTTTTGTATCCTCGAACTTGGCGCCGTCGATGTGGGCTGGCATTCTATCTAACGACAAAGCAACGACAGGGACCGTCATCAATGCAATCCAGTTTCAGCAAAGGCGTCATGTTTGCACTCTCCGCCGCGGCACTGAACGCGACGATCGGTGTGCTTAGCAAAGTACTCATGAGTAATGGCTTCACTGCCAGCAGTGTGGCCGTCATCAAGACCCTGCTGGGTTGCCTGCTACTTTCGATCCTGTTGCTTTTCCTCAAGCGCCCGGCGTCTACGGCCAAATGGACTCAGGCGGCAATCTGCGCCTTCCTTGGCATCTTCGTGCTGTTTCACTTCGAAACGTCCGCCTATCGGCATTACGCTGCGGCAGGTGTAGTGGTGGTGCTGATGGCCAGTGCCTCGATTTCCTCGATCATCCTGGGGCGCATTTTCCTCAAGGATGCCATCACCGCGAACGCGACCGTGGGCGCCGCACTGGCCATCGCCGGGATCGCGGTGATCTTTGGCGCCGACCTGCAACAGGGCTTTACCCTGCAAGGCGCTGCGCTTGCCTCCATGGCCGGCTGCGGTTATGGGGCCTTTTCGGTTGCCATGAAGCAGATGGGCGTGTCCGGGGGGCTGCACCTCACCCGGCAATTGCTGTTTTTTGGCAGCCTGTACCTGCTGATGCCGGCTGCGGCCGATGGTTTCGTGATCGGCGAGCTGTCGCCATTGGCGATCGCCGCACTGCTGGCGCTGGCCGCGCTGCCGACCATCCTCGGCTTCTTTTGCACCACCAAGGCCATCGAATATCTCAAGCCATCCCAGGTGCAGGCGCTGGAACTGACCGAGCCGCTGTTCGCCGCGCTGCTGGCGTTTGTGGTGCTCCATGAAGTACCGCGCGAAAGCCTGTTCGCGGGGGCGGCACTGATCATCGTCGGGCTGTGTTTCTCCAATGAGCTGATCCGCTTGGGCAGTAAAGCCCCGGCCCCGACGGCTGAGTGAGCGATTGACGGGGCCTTTGCTGGCATATTGACTTCAATGCTCCCCGTCACTACCTTGCCGCCCCACTTTAATGGCAGGGCTCGATTTCCCTCGTGCTATCTCAGGATGAGAGCACCGTCGACCCGCAAGCACAGCGTCTGGATACGCCCGGCGTGCTGACGTTTTCCGGCCTGTTGATCACCTTCACCACGGCGGTGATCCTGGCACCTGAGCAAGGCTGGGGCTCGCTGGTCATCCATGCACTGCTTGGAACGTCGGCGGTCTTTTTGCTGCTGTTTATCATTGTTGAGAATCGGGCAAAACATCCGATGCTGGAACTGGGGCTATTTCTGTTTCCGCGCTTTGTCGGTGTACAGATCCTGCCGATCGGTACCTGCTATTGCTACATCGTCTTGATCGTATTGCTGCCGTTTCGGTTTATCGGCGTAGAAGGGGCCAGTGCCTTTGAAGCGGGGCTGATGATGTTGGCACTCTCTGCCCCGATGCTGATTGTCCCGATCATTGCCGCGTCGCTAACTCGCTGGTTGTCGGCGGGCGTACTCTGCGCAATCGGCTTCGTGATCGCTGCGGCCGGGCTCTACTGGCTGAGTACGATCCCGGTCGGCACGCATGCGCAGATCATCGCGGCCATGCTGGTGAGCGGTATCGGTACAGGCCTGCCCTGGGGTTTGATGGATGGCTTGTCGATCAGCGTGATCCCCAAGGAACGGGCGGGGATGGCCGCCGGTATTTTCAACACGACGCGGGTGGCCAGCGAGGGTGTCGCCCTGGCGATCACTGTTGCGGTGCTGACGGCTCTGGTCGCACACCATCTGAGCATCAGTGACTCGGTCAAACTGTCCGCTGTTGACTATTCAACTATCGCGCAACGCCTGGTGATGGGTGATATCAAGCACGCGAACACCGACGCCAGCCAAATCCCGTTGACGATGCTGCGCTTGGCCTATACCGCAGGATTCAACACCCTGTTGCAACTGCTGGCGATGTTCACGCTGTTCACTGCCTTCATGGTTTTTCTATTTCTGGGACGTCAAAGCGAGATTTGCGTCGGCGCCGAATCCACAATAGCTGTCGGTGGGCAAGGAACGCTTTCAATCCAATTACCGCCTGGGAAACCGAGCACCACTTAACTCGTTGTCCCGCTCGCTCCTGTAATATGCCAGCCCTCACCACCAGGAGCTTTGAAAATGGATTCTCACTCGATTCTGACTTTTACCTTGGTCGCCGCGATTGCTATCGCCAGCCCAGGGCCTGCGACCTTGATGGCGATCAACAATAGCCTGGCCCATGGGCAGCGCAGCGCCATATGGTCATCGCTCGGCAACGCCAGTGGCCTGTTCTGCCTGTCGTCCGCTGCCATGCTGGGGCTGGGGGCGCTGCTCGCCAGTTCCGAATGGTTGTTCAATGCGGTGAAATTCATCGGTGCCGGTTATTTGTTCTACCTGGGCATCAGACAATTGTTCAAAAAGGGCCCGATGCTCCCGGACGGGATTCAGGATAACTTGAAGAAAAGCCGGCCGACTCGCTCCAAACTGTACAAATCGGCCTTCCTGACGGCGGTGACCAACCCCAAGGCGACGATGTTCTTCACCGCGCTGTTTCCGCAGTTCATCGATCAGAGCACGGCATTGCTGCCGCAATTTCTGATCCTGACCTCGATCTTCATGGCATTGTCGGTGTCGTCCCTGAGCCTCTATGCCGCGCTCGCCTCGCGGGCCAAGGGTGTGCTGACCCGGCCTGCGCTGTCCCGCTGGGTTAGCCGGGTGGTGGGGTCGACATTCATCGGTTTCGGTGCTGCCATTCTGACGATGCGGCGGCAGGCGGCGTAAGGGGAGTCGGGCTTGTAACTCCGGTAACAGGAAGGCCGGGGACTGTGAAACTCTGTACGAACCTACCCAGTAAGCGCTTCAAGGAAGATTAAACGGCGCATCATGGGGGAAGCCCTTTACCGGAAAGTATCGGTGAATCGGGTGTTGGATAAGGTTGAAATTACGGAGTAGCCATTCCGTTCAGTGGCGACCGGTTTACTCGCCACTGATTAGATTCGCGTCTTGGAGCATTCACGAGTGACCGCTTTTGGCTGTGCTGCCTTACTTCCCCGTCAGCCCCTGCAGATGTCGGTACCCGGCCGCCTGAGTGAAATCGGCCAAATACCAGATTGCTCCGTTGGCTCCCCATAAGCCGTCGTTGACTTCATCAAGGATGATCGACGTCATGACGATTCTTTGGTCGTTCGCTTCTTTCGACCGGCTTACCGCTTGATGCAAACGCTGTACATAGTCGCCTCGCATGGCCTCGCTCAGTACACCGCTGGGGACTTTGACCTGGATGATGCAAGGAATGGCTTGAGCGCTGACATCCACGCCACCACATGTCCAGGAACCGGAAGCCACTTCTTCAATGAGCGTCCAGCACAGGCTCCGTTGACGTGGATCGCTGCCGATTTGCTCGACCTCGACGGCCACTTTCGTAATCGCTTCGCTAAGCAGTACCCGTTGTTCGCAAGTAAAGGAACCTTGAGGCACTTTGATCAGGATATTTGGCATACAGGTTAACGCTCAATGAAATGGAGTCGTTATTGAGCCAGCACGGAGTCGCTGCAACTAGCGACCGAATCGACATCTTTCGTGCATAATCAGCCAATGAATGATTTTACAATTGTGGTACTTCCTGGCGCCTTTGCCTCCAGTGTCGCACTGACCCTGGATATCCTTTCGACGGCGGCCATCCTCGCCGAGCGATTGGGCACTGCTGTCCCACGTTGGCAAGTCTGTGGGGTGAATACGGATCGCGTTCCCCTCGGCCAAGGCATGCACATTTTGGTTCAGCCCCTGGTTACCAGCCCTGATGACCGCTCATGCTGGATCATCCCAGGCATCGGCATAGCGGACGTCGCCTTGATTGAGCAACGGTTGCAACAGCCGGACATTGCTTTGCTGGTGCCGGCATTACGGGCGCATATGCGGGCTGGTGGTAACGTAGCTGCATCATGTTCTGCGGTATTCGTGTTGCAGGCTGCGAACGTGCTCGCTGGGCGTTGTGTTACCACTTCCTGGTGGATGGCACCCTTGCTCCAGCAGTGGGCGTCGGAGTGCCAGGTAGATGCCGACCGCATGGTGATCTCCGATCCCCCGTTGCTTACCGCAGGCGCAGCGTTAGGTCACAGCGATCTGATGCTGCAACTTCTACGCAGCCATTTCTCCCCGGCATTGGCAAATGCCGTTGCACGAACGCTACTGATAGACGGCCGACAGCTGCAATCGCCCTTCATGGTTCCGGCAATGATGGCTCAGGGAAATGAATTGATCGCAAAGCTGACGGCTCATATCGAAGCCTCACTACCGGCGACCATCAACGTCAGTACACTCGCATTCGACTTTGGCTTGTCAGAGCGAACGTTGTCTCGACACATACACAAGGCTACCGGCTACAGCCCGTTGCGGCTGATCCAGCGTGTCCAGGCCAATAAAGCCCGGGAGCTGCTGGTAAACAGTAAATACTCGGTCGATACCATTGCCGAACGCGTCGGATACCGGGATGCCACGTCTTTGCGGCGATTGATGAAAAAAATGCTTAACGCAACACCCCGGCAATTGCGTTAAGCCGATATGTCTCGCTCCTTTTAAAGTGGTCGATTAAGTAGAAGCAAACGTGCCGCCAGCGCTGTCATAACCGCAGCGAAGCTATAGGCTCCCAGGCGTTTGGAGATCATGCCCTCGCGAAGGCGCATATGCAGCTGTCCGGCACAAAATCCGAGTAGGGCATGAAAGATCAATGCGATAAGTGCAAGCAATAACCCCAAGAACATCAATTGCGAGGTGACACTACCGGTACCTACGGTGACGAACTGCGGCAGAAACACCATGAAAAACAACAGCGCCTTGGGGTTTAACAAGCTGTTGAGCGTGGCTTGGGCAAAGATCTTTCTCATCGAGGCCTGTGTAGCTTGAGACTGAGTATCCGTAGAAGGAGTCTTCAATGCCTGCCACGCCAGCCACATCAGATAACCAGCGCCGGCCCAGCGCAGCAAGTCAAACGCCGGCGCCCAACTCATCACTAACACACCGAGGCCTGCGCTAACCATGATGGTCATCAGCACGTCAGCCAGGGTTATTCCTAGCGCAGCGGCGAGGCCGGCGCGCCATCCATGAGCTACAGCATGGCTGATGACGATGGCCATGTTAGGGCCAGGAACGATCAACAACAGCAAGGCGGCAACAATGAACAGATAAAGGTCAGTGGTATCCGGCATAGGGCATAAGTCCGTGAGTGAGGAGTCATGCTAACCAGTAGTAGATAGGCAGGAGCAGATACAGTGCGGATGGAGTTGGCCGCAACAGTCTGGTTTGGAGAGGGAAAAGTAATCTGCTAGACGGCACGGTAAAGCCGGTGCAAATGGCCGCATCTGGCTGCTTTCTGCCTATCACGAAGGTCAGCAGTCGATCCATAGCGGTCTTTGGCGGACCTCAAGAGTTAATCTCTGACTGTCCGCTTTTGGCTGCTGATCACGATTGGCTGTTCTCGAAGCCAAATGGTCCGTAACGGCGGCGCGTAAATATTACGGAACTGAATCTGAGCTTCTCAGCTGCGCAAGGGGATGTGTGATCTACACTCCCTGAGCGTGTGAGTGGACGCTTCGCAGTCGCTAAGTAAATAGACCTGAATTTCAGTGAGCCGCGGTCTGGGTGGGGGCACACCAGTCGATCAGCAAAACCTTGTCTGGCAATCGTGTATCAGGCGAGTTCGACAACACCTGGATTGAAGCCCTGACCGCCCACATGACCTGGCACTACTGAAAAAGTCGGGAGGGTTACAAGCATTCAAATTATTTCACCGTGGCCATGAACGATCACGGTGCCAGCTTGCTCAAAACTAACGAGGTGGAAATGAACAGGAAGTCTAACCGGGGCTGGACAATGGCTGCGGCACTCGTCGTAGTGGGCTCAACGCTTTTTGCGGGGTGTGCGAGCAAGAACGATCCGATCACGCAGGCAGACAAGACGGATGTGACCAAGGGCGTACCCGCGCCGAGTCTCGAGCAGACCAAGGCGATCGCCGAGGAAGGCTTTATTTACGGTTTGCCGCTGGTCATGAACTACGCCGTGATGAACGAATATGCTGTGGACAAGGGCGGACCGCAATTCAAGGCGCCGTTTAACCAGATCAAGAACGAGCCTCGTGTCTTCACCTACCAAGACACGGCCATCATCACTCCGAACAGCGACACCCCGTACTCGTTTGTCTGGCTGGACCTGCGCGCGGAGCCGATGGTGATCTCGGTGCCGGCAGTGGACAAGCGGCGTTACTACTCGGTGCAGATGATCGACGGCAACACTTACAACTACGGTTACATCGGCAGCCGTGCCACCGGCAACGAGCCAGGCCACTACATGGTGGTCGGTCCCGATTGGAAAGGCGCGCCCCCTCCCGGTATCAAGAAAGTCTTCACCTCGACCACTCCCTTCGCCGTGAGCGCCATTCGGACTCAGCTCTACAATGCCAAGGACATGCCGAATGTCGAGAAGGTGCAAGCGGGCTACAAGGTCCAGCCGCTGTCCGCCTTCCTCCATCAACCCGCGCCGCCCACTGCGCCGAAGATTGATTTCGTGCCGGCTACGACGGAAGGCATCAAGGCCAACTTCTTCGAGTACCTGTCGGCCGCGATGGAGTATGTGCCGCCATCGGCTGACGACCAGGAGATCCGGGCCAAGCTGGCGAGCATTGGGGTGGGACCCGGTCGCACCTTCGAATTCAAGGACCTCTCGCTCGAGCACAAGGCCGTGGTCCTGCTCGGGATGAAGGCCGGTGACGAGAAGGTCGACAAGTTCCTCGCGAGCGGGACGAAGATAATCAACGGCTGGAGCGTAGGCGCGTACTTCGGCGACCAAACGTTCTACAAGGCCGACTGGCTGAAGCGTGCTGGTGCCGCGAAAGGCGGCCTCTACGGCAACGACGCCGTCGAGGCGATGTATCCCAACACGCGCACCGACGGCACCGGCCAGACGCTGGATACCAGCAAGCGAAAGTACACGCTGACTTTCCCGGCCGGCAAACTGCCGCCAGTCAATGCCTTCTGGTCGGTGACCATGTACGACGGCAAGAGCCAGCTGCTGGTCAAGAATCCGCTCAACCGTTACCTGATCAATTCGCCGATGCTGTCGGCGATGAAGAAAAACACGGATGGTTCACTGACGCTGTACATCCAGAAAGACTCCCCCGGCAAGGCTAAGGAGGCAAACTGGTTGCCCGCGCCTGACGACACGGTCTTTCTGGTAATGCGCCTCTACTGGCCGAAGACCGCACCGCCTTCGATTCTTCCCGCTGGCGACGGCAGCTGGCAGCCACCGGCGCTGGTGGTCACGAAGTAAATCTTGCGGCCCATTGCTGACACTCGCCGTAGGTCGGTGTCGGCTTGTGCTGCCTTTTTGCCAATAGCAGCCAATCATCAAGGGCTGCTATTGGCCCAGAGTGTGTAAAAACGCAGACACCGTTTGGAAGTCTGCGTTGCTACGTAAAATCTGCCAGCATTGGCTAGTCAGCAGACCTGAAATTTGCGTAGGAACGCGATTTTCGTTCTGGTTCTGACCGTCAAACCTGCTCTAAAACGGTTTTACACAGCCTCGACCGATTGCTGCCTGTCTCGAAGGGCTGCAACCCATAGCGGACACTGACTCACGCTGTGATTCACGGGCTGGCCGATAGTGGCCAGTGGAGAAGAAACCCATCAGCGCCAAGCGGACTGATCGACCCTGGCCGGGGTCGATCAGGGGAGTTTCTTAGAAACTCCATTCCTCAGCCTGAACGACTCGGCAGAATGGCCCCGCCAAGGTTGCATTGTGGTGGGCAACGATGGCCTCTGCTTTGAGCGTTGGAGTATCAGAGCAGGTATGTCCGTCGGCGATGAGCACAGCATCGAAGCCGCAATCGCGGGCAGCACGGCAAGTACTATCTACGCAGTATTGAGTTTTCATTCCTGTAACGACGATGCCTTCACAGCCGCGTTCGCGTAGCTGACCGGCCAGCTCAGTCTGAGCAAAGGCGTTGGGACGTTTTTTCTCAAAAATCACTTCGTCACCCCTTAGCTGCAACTCCTGGACAAGCTCGGTGAGCGGACTACCCGGCTCGATAGGAGACCCGGCCGGACCTATGTGGCGGGCGAGAAAGATGGGGGCGCCAGTCTCCCGTGCACTTCTCATCAGCCTATTCAATGTATCGAGAAGCGCTTCACTGCCCCAAGGTCTATCCGGGCCGTGAACAAGCCCTACCTGCATGTCGAGAATCAGAAGTGCATACATGTGCGTTTCCTTACGTTTGTGCCAATAAAACCGGGGCAAAAAAAAAGACCCGGTCCATTACTGGCGGGTCTTTGGGGTTATGCGTTGTTTTAACTCACACAACCTCCCACGACCCGCCTGTGGCGGTCGTGAAGGTTGTGGTCGATTCGATGCATGGCGTAGTCATGACGCATGACCTTAACTGTGGCGCGCCGGTCTTGCAAGTGAGCATGCCCGGGATGAAAGTCATTTCATGCGGATGGGACTCAACGACGGCCATTTAAGACGTGCGGACGACCCATCAATGCCAGAGCTCACGATTGTTCCAGTAAGGCAAACCACCTATTGATAGTGCACCCAAAAATGTTTTGGTCACTTCAACATCACGAGTACCCGGAAATATCAGCTTACTCCTCCGCTTACATCCGGTGATGTTCCAGCAAGAAGTCCACGAACAATCGCACCCGCGCCGGCATTGCCGCCCCGCCGACGAACACCGCATGAATCGGTTCCTGGTCCCCGGGGTTCCAGGCTTCCAACAGCGGAATCAGGTCGCCGCGCTGCAGATCCTCGCTCACGCTGAACTCGCCGATACGCGCAATGCCGGCACCTACTCGCGCGAGTTGTGCCAGCGCTTCACCACTGCTGCATTCGATGTTGCCGCTGACCTTCAGGGAAAACTCTCTTCCGTCGCGGATGAACGGCCAGTTGGGTTCGGCACGCCGGAAGTTGAAGCGTAGGCAGTTGTGCCGTAGCAAGTCTTCCGGTTCCTGGGGGATGCCGTGGCGCTGCAGATACTTGGGCGATGCCACCACTACCTGGCCGGTGTCGCCGATCCTGCGCGCGGTCAGCGGGCTGTCGGGCAGATGGCCAAAGCGTACCGCGACGTCGGCCTGGCCGCCGAGAATGTCGACCACTTCGTCGCCGAGGGTGAGGTCGACGACGATGTTCGGGTAACGGGCGCTGAATGCTGCCACCAAGGGAACGATGGCCAGCCGCCCATGGCCAAGGGCGGCGCTGACCCGCAATCGGCCCCTGGGTACGCCCTGGTCGGCGATAGCTTCTTCGACCTCGTCCATGTCGGCCAGGATACGCCGGGCRCCGCGCAGGAACGCTTCGCCCTCGGCAGTGAAGGTGATCGCTCGGGTGGTGCGCAACAGCAGGCGGGTGCCAAGACGTTGCTCGGTACGCGCGATGATCCGACTGACTGCCGAGGGTGTCAGGCCCAGTGCACGCGCGGCGGCCGACAGGCTGCCTTCCTGCGCCACGGTGGTGAACACGCTCATTTCACCTGACCTGCCGTTGAAATCCACTTGTGCCTCCTGCGCAAAGGTGATTGCCAAAAATGCTATCTACCGCCTGAAAAGACTGGATCGTAGCATTAGCGGCATAGATAAGGAGCCTTCCATGCGTATCAATCCACCACTTGTCGCGCTCGCCATCGGTGCCTTTGGCATCGGCGTAACAGAATTCGCCCCCATGGGCATGTTGCCGGGTATCGCTGCGGATCTGGGCGTTTCCATTCCCGCCGCCGGTTTGCTGGTCAGTGCTTATGCGCTGGGCGTATTGCTCGGCGCACCGCTGATGACCCTGACCACCGGCAGGATTCCCCGGCGCTATCTGCTGATCGGGCTCATGGCGATTTTCACCCTGGGTAATCTGATGTCAGCCCTGGCCACCGATTACTACAGCCTCATGGTCGCCAGGGTGGTGACCTCACTGAACCATGGTGCATTTTTTGGCGTTGGCTCCATCGTCGCCGCCAGCGTGGTCGCCCCGGAGAAACGTGCCGGGGCGGTTGCGGCGATGTTCATGGGCCTGACCCTGGCGACCATCGGCGGTGTGCCGCTGGCCGCCTGGTTTGGTGAACTGTTCGGTTGGCGCACCGCTTTCTGGGGAATTACCGGCCTCGGCGTGGTGACCATGGCCGCGTTGTGGTTCGCCCTGCCTAACCTGAAGACGCCGCAAAGCGTCGGTGTAATGGCCGAAATTCGGGTACTGGGGCGTGGTCCGGTGCTGGGCGCGTTGGCCCTGACCGTAGTCGGATCGAGCGCAATGTTTACCGTCTTCACCTACATCGCGCCGATCCTCAGCAGCGAGACCAATAGTTCCACCGCCTACATCACCGCCATGCTGGTGCTTTTTGGTGTGGGGTTGACGCTGGGCAATATGTGGGGCGGCAAGGCCGCCGACCGCTCGATAGATCGCACCTTGATCGTCTCGCTAAGCGTTCTGATTCTCGTCTTGCTGGCGTTCACCCTGCTGATGCGTTGGACGGTGCCGGCTGCTCTGGCCATCCTGATATGGGGTATCGCCAGTTTCGCCCTGGTGCCGCCGCTACAGATGCGCGTCATGGAAGCAGCGAAGGACGCGCCCAATCTTGCCTCTGCGGTGAACATTGGCGCCTTCAATTTTGGCAACGCGATTGGCGCAGCGCTGGGCGGAGCGGTGATCAACGCTGGTCTGGGTTATCCGGCGATTTCCCTGGCCGGAGCGGCGATGGCTGCTCTGGGGTTGCTGATGGTGTTGGCTTATGCCTGGCGTTCCAGAACGATTGAAGCAGCAGTGGTGTGACGAAGATGAGGGGGAGTGGTTCGTTACCATCGATGAGTGGCGGCAAGTGGTAGATTGCTGCCCTTGGCGAGGGGCGGCAATCGGTCAATTTTAGCCATTGCTGACCGGCAGCCTGGGTCGATTTCAGCCCATCGCAACAGGCGACAATCGGCCAGAAGGAGACATTCGTTTGCGTCGGGATGCCCTCTATCCAGTCGTCAGGCATTAAGCACTGTTGAGATGGTTGCGTACGAACTCGAGGAACCGCTGGGTCTTCGCAGGAAGCAGCCGTGTTTCGGTCGGTGCCTGGACCGAGTTGCGAGTGCGACTACGACGAGATGTGCCACATCCTCGAAGGCACCGTACGCCTGACCGATGCGGACGGCGTGGCGAAGACCTTCGGGCCGGGGGGATTCGTTCGTGGTGGCGGCGGGGTTCAAGGGAACCTGGGAAAACATCACGCTGGTGCGCAAGGTGTATTTCATTCCCGGATGAGTTCGGCCCGGGCGGATTACGATGACAACTTTGCCGTCGCGTACCTGGGCCTGTCCCGCCCCGGCTCCGGGTCCGTCACCCGCGGATCGGACTTGCGCCCGGCCCTGGCAAGCCGGGACGACGCGTCGTGCGAGCAATCAGGCCTGTGCCTCGCCTGGGAACGCCGGCAGCCCGTACGTCAACGCAAGTTCCAAGGCCGGTTACAAGGGGTATAACTATCAGAGCAAAAGGCGGGTCACCCAGACCAGGCCCTCCAAAGGCAGCGTCCGGGCCAGGCGCCCCAGACCTGATCGGCGCCTGCGGCGCGGAGCGAAGTGATGTGATGAGTTCCAGAGCATGGCGATGGGCTCGCAAGAGCCTTCTTGGCTGCATCGAGCTGGCCTTGCTGGTCGCTCCACTGTGCGCCAGCGCCATGTTCAAGTGCCAAGCCAGGGACGGAGCCATCAGCTACACCAGCCAGGTTATCGCCAGCGCCCGCTGCACTCGCCTGAATGGCATGGCGGGCGCAGGTAGAGGCGCCAAGACAATGGCCCTGCCACGGGTTGTGCGGGACGAAGACCCAGGCGCGGTGCGGATTCGGGTGTTCACCTTCATCCACAAGGGTAAACGTCAATATGTGAGCCGGCGCCCTGTCGGGATCTCCGCACGGGTCGATGTCCTTGAGCTCTATTACATCAGGGGCTGCTATCTGTGCATGGCGACGAAGGATTTCAAGGTCGCCTCACTGCGCCTGGACACCCATTCCTATCGGCGGGAGATCGAAGCCGCTTCGGGTCATTATGGTGTCGACAGGGCGCTGGTCCGCGCAGTGATACATGCCGAATCGGCGTTTCGCCCCAACGCCATTTCCGAAGCCGGCGCCCAGGGGCTGATGCAGTTGATGCCCGCCACCGCCGAGCGCTTCGCCGTGGACGATCCGTTCGACGCACGACAGAACATTCGTGGTGGCGTGCGCTACCTGGCCTGGCTACTCAAGCGCTTCAACGGGAACCAGGTGCTGGCGTTGGCAGGTTACAACGCTGGCGAAGCGTCCGTGGTCGAGTACAACGGGGTGCCTCCCTACGCCGAGACGCAATCCTACGTCACCCTCGTGCAGTCCTTGACCGAACGCTATCGCAACCATCGCTAGTACCCTAGGGCGCACAACCCGGAACAGGTAATACGCCGGGCGGGGAATGGCTCAACCGAACTTCCACGCTCACCGGTAGCTATCGACCGATTCTGTCGGTCGAGATCGGCAGCTATGGGGTGCTCAGGGCTGATCGCGATAAGGACTGTTTGGAGTGCTCTGTAGGTGTTGCGCCTGGCACGGAGCGACCAAGGCGGACGTTCACGGGGACAGCGCTCTGACCGCAGGCAACGGCCGTACTATAATTAATTTCTGCCAATGTTTGCGTGGCGAGCGCTCCAAAACGAATCAGGTATCCATAGCGCTCACCCGACAGGCAGAGAGCGGCACAGCAAATGAGATGGGACAGTACGTCTGATTACGCGAGAGAGGGTTCAGCCATGAAAATTCACTCCTTCCAGCATTACACTCATGGTCTGGAAATGGCCGTTCACGATGCATGGATTACCGCCAAGGTGAAGTCGGCCCTGGCATTTTCCGATCCGACCCTTAGCCTGCATATCAATGTCAAAACCCATGCGGGCAAAGTGGAGTTAAGCGGCCGCGTCAACACTCATAGACAGTGTGAACAGGCCATTGGTCTGGCCCGTTCGGTTCATGGTGTCGCCGAAGTCGATGCCAGCGACTTGCAGACCCATGTGTTCACGCCGGGGAGTTTTCCAGAAGCGCCCAACGCCGAAGAGAGCACCGAGCGCCGGCCACAATCGTCAACAAAGATGGACGACAAATGATAATGGCAACTTTGTAGGCGTCGCGCTCCCAGTCGGGAACCGAGGGCGGAGGGAAGCTGAATGCCTGTGTGCCCCAGAGTGAATCGCACATGGTTTCGTGGACATTTCCGACTGGCTGCTTGACGCCCTGAGGAAGTCAGTCAACGATCAGGCCGTTTGGGCAGATCCACTTTTTCAACAGAATCGGCCGATAGCGGTCTGTCGAGAAAAGCTCCCGCCGCCAAACTTGCCAGCCTGGGACATGATGACTCCGTCTGCCTTGGTCAGATGCCATATCGGCTATCAGGAAAACCTTCAACACTCATTTTGAAGTGCAAACTCGATAGCGCTCAGCAAAGCATCGCCGCTGAAGGGCTTACGCAGGCATTCGATGGGTTTATAGCGACCGGATTCGGCCAGTGTCGCTTCATCCCAATGTGCCGACATGCAAATCACCGGGAATTTTCTGTCCTTGAGCGTCAGTGCGTGCATGACATCTATCCCTGACAGGCCGTTCATTTTCAAATCCAGCAACAGGCAGGCGATGTCATTGAAGTTTTCGAGGGCCAGGAATTCCTCGCCCGAGGCGAATACCCGGGCGCGGTATCCGGCCGACCGAAGCAGGTTGGCCAGGCTTTTGCGCACGGACGCATCGTCGTCCACGATGCAGACGATGATCATGACGCCGCCGGATGATCCGGGGGCGGTGCAGCCAGTGTCGATCGTCATGAAGAACCCTGCGGGCCAAACGCCGGCTCGGCGCTGAGCAAGCCATACAGGCTGACCAGACTGACCAGCGAGCGCGTCTGCATCTTCTGCATGATGTGTTTGCGGTGGACCTTGGCGGTGACTTCACTGGTGCCCAACCGGTTGGCGATGTGCTTGTTGGACAGACCCGCGACGATCAGCGGCAGCACTTCGTGTTCACGGGGGGTCAACAGGGCAGCCCTTTGACGGGCACTCTGAGTGCGTTGCCATTGCTCGAACGTCGTCGCTGCGCGCTGACGGGTGGTGCGCAGGATGTCCAGCAACTGGTCGTCATTGAAAGGCTTGGTCAGGAACTCGACCGCTCCCGCTTTCATGGCCTGCACCGACATCGGGATGGTGCCGAAACCGGTCATGAAAATAACCGGCCACGGAAGGCCGCGCCGCCCGAGTGTGGATTGCAGTTCCAGGCCTGTCGCCTCGGGCAGGCTGACGTCCAGCAACAAGCAGGCGGGGCCGATATCGAGGTCAGCGCTGAGCAATTCTTCGGCCGAGGCGAATATCCGGTGCACGATGCCTTCGGCCCGCAGCAGTCGGCTTAGCGCTGTGCGCACGCAGGCGTCATCGTCCACGATGAACACCGGCACGCTGTCAGGATCGATCCTCTGCTGATCATCGGACGCCAAGGGGCCCGGGGCCGCAGGGTGGAACAGGGGCAGGGGCGGTTCACGTTCTTTCAATAATCGGTAACCTCGGCGCGGGACCGTCTGGATGAGCTCTTTTTCTCCGAGCAACTTGCGCAGCGAGGAAATCTGCACCTGCAGATTGTTTTCCTCGACGACGGTGTCAGGCCAGACCTGTGTGATCAATTCATCTTTGCTGACGATTCGGCCATCGGCCTGCATCAGCACCGAGAGGATTTCGAATGCCCGGCCCCCGACACGCAGCGGCCGTCCATCAAGAAAGGCTTCGCGCCGTTCCAGGGAAATAGTGGCTTGGCCGAGTCGGATCATACGTTCCTCTGCTCTGCGTTGACGGGAAAACTGACTGAGAACGCACCCTAGGGGACGGCCTTGCATAATGCAATTATCCCGAGGGATAACACGCAGCGATTTCAGAGCGCAAAAACCACAGGCCGCGGGGGCCCTCAACGGCCATTCTGGTGCCAATGACGGACAGGATTGCTTGAGCGCAGCCCTCGGGCCAGAGCCTTGCGTATACTCCCAGGCCYAGCCCGAAACGAATCTTCAGCGGTGATTGTTCATGCCCAGCAGCCCTCTCTCAGCATCCGGTTCCCACAGTCTTGATGTCGTACACGATGAAGCCTGGCTGGAGCGTTGCACCTTCACCATACTGCGCCGGGAAAACGACCTGACCTGGTTCACGCTCCAGGATCGGGCATCGGGCACACGCTGGCTCGCCGCCCGGGCGCCGATTCAGCGGCCTGCCCTATGTCAGCGGCTGGAGCGCGATTTTCACCTGCGCCTGGATCCGGCCTGGGCGATTGCCCCTGTCGCGTTCATCCGCTCGGCCGAGGGGCCTTTGTTGATCTATCCCGCGTCTGGAGTGCCGCTGGCTGATTTGATCAGTGACACAGGGCTGCCACTGGCACGCTTGCTGGCCATCGCCGTAGCCGCGGCCAACGCGCTGGCGAGCGCCCGGAAGATGGGTGTGCGACATGCCAGCCTGCTACCCCACCACTTGGTGGTGGATGCGGCCGACTCGGTCAGACTACTGAGTGTTCACAGCCATGCCGGGGAGGCGCCCGCCGTTGAACTGCCCGGCCTGGAGCAATGGCCTTATCTGGCCCCCGAGCAGGTACGACGCGATGCCGCCAGTTTTGATGCGCGCAGCGATGTCTACGCGCTGACCGCGATTCTTTATCAGGCACTGACCGGCCGCCTGCCGCTCACCGCCCGCGACCCGTCCCAATGGCTGCACGTGCATGCCGCTGTCCAGCCGGAATCACCGGCGATTCATGTCACCGATCTGCCGGAAGGCATCTGCCGAGTGCTGCTCAAAGGCCTGGCGAAAGAACCGGGTGCCCGCTACCAGAGTGCCGAATCAATGGCCGTGGATCTGGCCTGGTGCCAACAGCAGTGGCTGGAACATGAGCGTATCGACGCGTTCCGCCTGGGCGCTTTCGATGCGCTGCCTTCCTCGGCCCGCGGCGATGTGCTGTTCGGTCGAGAGGCCGAACGCACGCAGTTGGTCGAGCTGATGCATCAGGTGGGCAGCGATGGCATCGCCCGGGTCCTGCTGGTCGGTGGTGCGCCGGGCGCCGGCAAATCGACGCTGATCCATCAGGGTGTCCGGCCTCTGGCGCCCGGCTTCTGGGCCAGTGGCAAGAGCAATCTGTTGCAGCAGGAAATTCCATTTGCACCCTTGGCAGAAATCTTCAAGTCGCTGATGACCCAGTTGCTGGGCAAGCCGGCTCTGGAGTTGCAGACGCTGGGCGAGCAACTGGTCGAACGGCTTAAGGGGCGGGGCAGGCTTCTGGTGGAGCTGGCGCCCGAGGCTGAGCTGGTCATCGGGGTCACACCTGAGCTACCGAACATGCCGGCCCGACATGCGCTCGATCGCGCCAACCGGACCCTGCTCGATGTATTGGAGGTCTTCGCTCAGCCGGGACGCCCCCTGGTGCTATTCGTGGATGACGTGCAATGGGCGGACGATTCGACGCTGTCGTTTTTACAGGCCTTCGTCGCCCGGCGGCCCCGGCATCTGGTGCTGATCCTGGCGTATCGCGAGGCCGAGTCGCAGGCCCTCGAGCGTGAGGGGGGAGTGCTGGAGGTGCTGGGCCGCGAGCAATCGTTGCCCTGCGCAAGCGTCATGCTGGGGCCATTGTCGGTGCCCGCGGTTGCGGAGCTGATCGCCGCTGAGCTGGACGCCGACCCCAAGGAGATTGAGGCGCTTGCGCAAGTCGTGCATTACAAGACGGCTGGCAACCCTCTGTTCGTCAGCCAGGTGTTGCGCGCATTGATCGATGAGCGTCTGGTGCGCTTCGACGTGCCGGGTCGCCGTTGGGTCTGGAATCAACAGGAGGTGGACGGTTATCGCTACGCCGACAACGTCGCGGACTTGATGGTATTGCGACTCGAACGCCTGTCACCGATGGAGCGCGAAGTGCTGCGCACGGCCGGTTATGTCGGCGGGCGCTGTGATGAATCACTGCTGCACCGGCTGTTGCCGTGTGAGCCGCAACGGATCACCCATGATGTGCAAAGCCTGGTCGATGCAGGTTTTCTGTTGCGTGAGCGCGAGCAACTGGTGTTTCCCCATGACCGTGTGCTTGAGGCGGCCTGTCAGCTGGCGGCGTCAGCGGGACGCGCCCCCGAGCATGCGCGTATCGCTGGCGCCATGCTTGATCATTGGGGCGAGCAGATCCATGAACGTGTGTTCGAAGTCGCCAGTCAGGTCCAGCGCATTGACGCCGATGAACTGGAGTCGCATCGCCGCGCCGCGTTCGTCGAGCTGTTGGTCGAAGCCGCCGAACGCGCCCGCGACACCGCTGCTGTCGAGCAGGCCGTGGGCTATCTTCGCACGGCCGAGAGTCTGCTCGGCCAGACAGGTTGGTCGAGCCTCTACAGCCAGACGTTTGCCACCCAATGGCTGGCTGCCGAGTGCGACATGCTCCTGGCCGATCTGGAAGGCGCCCAGCGCCGCCTCGACGATTGCCTGACCCAGGCCACCACAGTGCTCGACCGCGCGAAGACCTATCGGTTACGGGCCACCTTGCGCACGCTGCACTCCGATTACGAGGGGGCGATCACCGAGGCGTTGAACGGTCTGGCCCTGCTGGATATTCCCCTGCAGCGCAGGCCCTCACAGAACGATTTGACCCTGGCATTTACCCAGGTTCGTGAGTTTGTCGGCGCACGCCGCATCGCCGATCTGGTGCATTTGCCCAAGGCCGATGACCCGTCTGTCGAAGCGGCCATGGAGTTGCTCAGTACGTTGATTTCTTCGTTCTTCGTCGACGACGACATTCGTTTTCTGCATTTGGCGAAAATGGTCGAACTCACACTGCTGCATGGCACCACGCCAAGCAGCGGTTACGGTTTTGCCTGGTTTGGCGTGATGATTGCCGAACGCTATGGCGAATATGTGGACGGGCAGGCTTTCGCCGAAGTGGCGCTTGAACTCACCGACAAGCACGGCTACGAAGCAGGGCGCACAGGCACGCTGGTGGCGCTCGATCAGGTCAGCCCGTGGACCCGACCGATGGCGTACGCTCGACAGAAGGCGTTCGCCGCATTCGAGTGCGGCCAGGCCGGCGGCGACCTGGGCATGTCCTGTTACGCCTGCAACCACATCGGCTCCGACCTGCTGTTCATGGGCGAACCCTTGCAAGGGGTGTTGAACGAACTGGAGCATGGGTTGGCGTGGGTGCGGCAATTTCATTACATCGATATCGAGCGCATCCTGCTGGCGCAACAGGCATTCGCCACCGATCTGCGCGACGGGCGCCTGCATCGGCCGTTGGCCGAACTGGATGGCATCGAACATGACCGTTTCGGCCCCATCGACCGTACCCGTGTGTCGCAGCCGACGCTGTTCTGGTCGTGGCTGTATTCAGGCATGTCGGCGTTTTATTTCGGCGATATCCCTTACGCATTGCGACGTTTCGAAGAAGCCGCCGAGCTGGCCTGGTCTATTCCGGCGCATATCAATCTCGCCGATTACTACCTGTTCTACAGCCTGGCGCTGGGCAGTGCGCAAGCGCCGGGCGAGGTGGCGGAAAAACTGGAAAAACTCGAGCGGCAACGCCTGCGGTTCCTGCCGTGGGTCGAACTCAACCCGACAACCTTCCGCAACAAATTGCTGCTGATCGAGGGCGTCATCGCCCGTTTGCGCGGTCAGGAACTGGTAGCCATCCGTTGTTTCGATCAGTCGCAGATCGCTGCGGCGGCGGCCGGTTTCATCCATGAGCAGGCGCTGGCCCATGAACAATTGGCCGATATTTGCC